>JAYTMV010000092.1:0-7566 GCA_043728175.1 Sphingomonadales bacterium | reverse complement strand
CTGGGATTGAACATTCAAACCAGCCAAGCTTTGCCGAAGTGTTTGATGGGATGCGGGGGCGGTAATGGCCAAGGCTGCTGAACCGATCCGCCCCGTCATTGTCAAAAAAATCACGGTTGTGGCGCACAGCGGCCATCACGGCGGCGCGTGGAAGGTCGCTTACGCTGACTTTGTGACGGCGATGATGGCATTTTTCCTGCTGATGTGGTTGCTCGGCGCGACTACGGAAAAGCAGCGCAAGGCACTCGCCGACTATTTTGCGCCGACGCTGGTGACGCAAAAATCTGATAGTGCGGGTGGTAGTGGCTTTTTCGGCGGTGACTCAATCGTTTCCGTCGACAAATATCCCAACCGCGCCGGACAAACGGGCACCCGTGCCATGACAATCCCGCGCGATGCCAAGGGCGGGCCAAAGGAAGCATCAGGGCCGGGCGGCGAGAAGAAGCAGTTTGACAAGCTCAAATCCTCGCTTGCCGAAAAGCTGAAGGCCAATGGCAATCTGCGCCGCTTCGCCCGCAACATCCGCTTTACCGAAACCACCGAAGGGCTTCGGATTGATATGGTTGATGAGGCTGATTTCACGATGTTCATCACTGGAACCGATCAACTAACCCCCGACGCGGCAAAACTGCTTCAGCAAGT
Organism: Sphingomonadales bacterium; assembly: GCA_043728175.1. GTDB lineage: Bacteria > Pseudomonadota > Alphaproteobacteria > Sphingomonadales > Sphingomonadaceae > Aquisediminimonas. Next base: position 6,924 of record JAYTMV010000092.1, on the reverse strand, counting down.
GGCAGCGGCTGTGCGGGAGGCCCCTAACGGCCTTGTCATTCGCGGGCACACCGACGCCATGCCATATTCGAAGGGGGCGGGGATGAATAATTGGCAGCTCTCCGCTGCGCGCGCCGAGGTAACCCGGCTGTATCTGATGCGCGCCTCAGTTGACCCGGCGCGGATCAACCGGATCGAGGGTGTAGCAGACCGCGAGCCCTATATTCCTGATAATAAATTCGATCCGCGCAACCGCCGCATGTCGATCACGCTCGTTCGCCAGAAGCCCCAGTGATGGCGTTTCTGCGTCAATAAATTGAGTTTCATCAAATAAACAATATTCAATATGGATAATAATAAATCAAATCGACTGTAAATAGCGGCGTTATCTCGCGATATTTACATCTGATATGGATATAGTCTATTCATATGTTGAATAGTTAACTTGTCAATTAACTGTTAGTTTACCATGATATTGGAATTGTTCGTCGGTAGCAGATTTTCTGCTTCATAAAAACGAGGCGAACATGGCAAATTTGGCAATTAAGACTGAAATTAAAGCGCCAACCGAAAATTTGATTATCGGCAACAGTCCGGCAATCGTTGCACTGCGCGAAATGATCGCGTTGGTGGCACGCTCATCGGCATCAGTCATGATTACTGGCCCATCGGGCAGCGGCAAGGAAATGGTTGCGCGTGCGATCCACCAGAGCAGCCAGCGTAGCGATAAACCCTTCGTAGCGCTCAACTGCGGTGCGATCCCGTCCGAGTTGATCGAGTCTGAACTGTTCGGCCATGAGCGCGGATCGTTCACTGGGGCACATAGCCGCCGGATCGGGCGATTTGAGGAGGCCAATCACGGTACGCTTTTCCTCGATGAAATTGGTGACATGCGCTTTGATATGCAGGTGAAGCTGCTCCGCGTGCTTGAGGACGGGATTGTGACGCGCGTTGGCGGTACCGCCGCAGCACCGGTCGATGTCCGCATCATATCGGCGACACACCAGAATATTGACGATGCCATCGCAAGCAACCGCTTTCGCGAAGATTTGTTTTTCCGGCTTGGCGTGGTGATGCTTCAGGTGCCCGATCTTGCAAGCCGGGTTGAAGATATTCCCGCGCTGATCGCCCATTTTCAACAGGGTAAACCACGCGGCGCAGTGGCGCGGTTTGACGCCACAGGGATGGCGCGGCTGATGGCGCACCGCTGGCCTGGCAATGTTCGCGAATTGCGTAATGTGGTTGAACGGGCAGGCGTACTTGCGGGCGGCGAAACACTTGATGCGCACGGCGTTGAGGCGTTGCTCGGTAATGCAGCCAGTCGGATCATTTCAGGAGGAGATTTGCGCCGCGCTGGAGAGGCAATCGTACCCAAGCCCGCCGCGATTGCGCCGGTTGCTCTTGCACGCAGCGTACAGCCAATCGACACCAAAACGCCGATTGATCTGAAAGACATGCTCGAAACGCTTGAGCTTGAGCGCATCCAAATGGCGCTTGATAGTGCTGACGGGGTCATCTCTGAGGCGGCGCGGATGCTCACCCTCAAACGCACGACGCTCATTGAAAAGATGCGCAAATACGGGGTCGATCGGTCATGCTGATCGTTTGCCAAGTTCACGCCGAAAGCTGCTTCCAGCTTTCTGTAATCCCCGCCACGCCGTCGCGCACTTCGGAGAGTTTAGCGGCGTCGCCATCGGCGATAGCGTCTGAAAGCTGACGCGTCATTGCCCGGTACACCCCGGCAAGCGTCTGCGCGACGCTGCCACCCTGATCAAAATCAAGACTGGCCGACAGTGCCATCAGGATCGAACGGGCCCGCGCCGCACTGGGTTCACGCGCAATCTCTCGCCCCTGACGAAGTGCCGCACCAAGCACATCAAGCGAACGCAGCAGCTCATCATATAAAATTCCCACGAGCGCGTGCGGGCTGGCCCCTTCAACCCGGCTGGCGAGTTCAAGCGATTTATACTGGCTCTGCGCACGCAGCAAATTGGGGCGACCGTACACCGATGATCCTTAGTTATTATTGTTGCCGTTGAGATTGAACTGCTGCTCGATATAGCTTTGCGTTGCCCGCAGCGCGCCAATCCGGCCATCAAGCGAAGCAAACTGCCGCTCAAGCCGCGCGCGGAAACGGTCTTCACGCTCTTCCATCCGTTCGCGGTTTTTGCTGATCGTATCGCCCTCTTTCACGAGCCTAGCGCGCAACAGTTCGAGCTGACCGTTGGTGCCTGACGCGCCGTCCTTGATCGTGCGCAGCGCCACTGAAATGCCGGGATCAGTCGCCTCGGTGCGGGTCGCATCGCGCACGGGGTTGAACAGCGCCTCAACCGCATCAGGATTGGCGGTGAGCGCAGCCTCAAGCTTGGCGGCATTGACCGTCACGGTGCCGTCGCGATTGGTGGCAAATCCGATATCGGAAAGGCTGTTGATCGCAGGATCGCTGGTTACTGACTGGCTGATCAAGCGGCTGAGCTGCTGATCAAGTGCCCGCGTCGCGGGATCGCCGCCGGTCGCGGTGCGCGCCTCTCCCAAATCACGTTTGAGCGTGTTGAACACTTCAGTAAAATCTGTGATTGCCTGCCGCAGCCCAGCAAGCGGACGCTCCGAAGTGATCGAAACGGGATTGCCAATCGTCGTCTGTCGCAGCGTCAGTGACACACCGGGCAGGACATCAGAGAAACTGTTCGACGCGCGGGTATAGGCCACCCCGTCAAGCGAGAATTGCGCATCAAGTGCGGCCTGACCAAGTGTCATTGCGCTGCCCGCACCATTATAGGTAAAGCGATTAAGCGCGGGATCAGCGCCCGCATCGGCGGTGAGCGTAAACGCCTTTGCCGCCCCGCTTTCGCCTTTAAGCACCAGCCGCGATCCGCCGCTATCGGTGATCACACTCGCGCGCACCCCGCTGCCGCTGGCATTGATCGCATCGGACAGTCCGGTGAGGCTATCGTTGGTCGCATCAATTATGATCGTCCGCGCGGTGCCGCCAACCGTCAGCGTCAGGCTACCCTGACCGACAGGATCAGTCGCCGCGCCGACAAAGCCTGAGAAAACGGTCTGTGCGCGCGCCAATTGCCGCACCTCAATCTCTCCGGTCAGCGTGCCAAGCCGGACGCCGGGATCTGCAGTCGCTGTAATCGCGGTCGGATTGGAAACGACCGGCTGGCTCCGCAGCGAACCATCGGCCACCACACCCGCAAGCGTCGTCGCAAAACTATCAAGATCGGAACGCGCGCGCGCCACCGCGCTAATCTTCGCCTGATTGGCGCGGGTCAGCGCGTCAAACCGCTCAACCTTGGGCGCGCGCGACGCGGCGGCTAAATCACGCACCAGCGCGGCAGTATCAATCCCCGAACCGAAGCCGAGCGAAGCAGCAATGGGTGGCAGCATAGCAATTGTCCTTTGCACAAGGAACGGCGGAGGGAGGCGGATGTTTAGGGGGATCGCGCACCTATCCCCGTCATTGCGAGCGAAGCGCGGCAATCCAGTGGCGACGGTGGAACTGGATTGCCGCGCTACGCTCGCAATGACGATATTATCTACTTCCCACTGATCGATTCCATCACTCACAGAGGGCGAAGTTCACACCGTCCAATCGCCCATTTTCCGCGAAACCCCCGATCGATAAAATCGATCAACACCCATGCCCGCAACGTCCCACATCCCCATGAAGAAAACCTCAGATTTCTCACGAAGTTGACACTGAATCCGTATATATTCACCCCTCTCAAAATCCACCCAAAGCCCAACGCAGCGTCACGCGCAGGCAAGGGTAAAAAGACTCGGGGTGAGTTGAACATTTATAGAACATAGCCTATCAACGGGCTTGTAGGAAAGGGGCTGTGAAATAACCATGATTATGGTATCAAACTGACGCAATGATCGAAATTTACCGCACTCCGGCAGGTGTCAGCGTTCTTGATGATCTAGGACTTGATCCCGCCTTCATCGTCAAGGCCAAGTTGGCAATTCGTATCCACCTAACCATCAAGGAACTCGGCCTGAACCAGCGCGATGCCGCCCGGTGGATGGGTATTTCGTAACCCCGACTATCGCAACTCACGTGCGGGAAGTTTGAGGGGCTCAGTCAAGCCAAACTCGAAGAATGCCTTGTTGCGCTCGGGCATGATGTGATCCCGCATATCGGGCCACGGCACGACGGGGTTGGTGCGCGGCGGGTCGAGGAATTGCTCTAGGCGGCTTGAATTTAGGGGTTATTGCACGGTGCATCGCAATCCCAAGTATGTGATCGCCGTCACGCGTATTTCAATACTTCAAATCCTATCAGATTATTAATGCATCAAATTGGCGCCTCAACAGGAGAGTGGCGATGTTAGACTTTTTGAGTATCAGCACTCGCGACTTGATGATTGGGGCTGGTGTGGGCGGAATTGTGATCCCGCTTTCCTGTTTTGCGCTTCGGCAAATTGCGCAAAAAATGGGCTACAAACCGCCTCCTCCTCCGCTGCCAAACCCCGATGATCAAAAGCAACCGAACAGAGATCAATTACAGGGGATCGAAGGGGTCGGACCCAAGATCGCCCTCATACTCTGCGACGCCGGTTTGAATAGCTTTGCGGCGATAGCGGCCAAAAAACCGTCCGAGATCCAATCTGTGCTTGATCAATCTGGGCCCGCATACAAACTGGCAAATCCCGCCACGTGGCCTAGGCAAGCACAGTTGCTTGCAGCAGGCGATATAGACGGCTTCCTCAAACTAGCCTTCACGTTGACCGCTGGAGTTACTGTTCTCGAGAACATCAATGGAATTGGCCCTGCTTACGGCGAACGCTTGCGACTCTCAGGTATAAACACCGTCGCCAAACTCGCGAAGTCGCAGCTGGCCAATATTCGGACAGCTCTTGGCGAAACTGAGGCGTCAGTCAGCAATGAGACAATTTCGGATTGGATCGCGCAAGCTAGGCAATTTTCTTCGGGCAGCAGTCGCGCGCTTGGCGAATTGGCTGGCAATCTGCAACGCGCCACTTTGCCAGGAACCGCCACCGACGCGCTTGCTGGACCTGCACAGACTCCCCGATCGTTGGACGGTGCAAACGGGGCCGATCAAGCTTTGCCGTGGCTGCAACGAAACTCAGGTCCTGTCTGCGCAGCGACCCTTAGTTCGTTGCTGCTGATTGGCTCTGTTTTCGTCTCGCCGCTACCTCCAATTGAGAACTACTGGGAGCGCGACTGTATGTTGGACAACAGGATTACGTTTCCCGACAGCGCACTTTTTATCAAAGATAGCACCAAGCTTAGCTCTAAAGGCGAAAGCAACCTCAGGGACTTTATAGCTAAGTATAAAAATGAGACCACTCGTGATGGAGGAAGTCCGGACCGCATAATCGTGATCGGGTTCGCCAGTTCGGAAGGTAACTCGAAACGCAATCAAATACTTTCAGAACAACGAGCACGCACCACAGAGAATCGCTTGATACTTGAAACAAGCTGGTCTCCCAAACTGTTCAAGTCATTTGGCCGAGGGGCAATTGAAGCCAGAGCCTGCTCTGAGGGTTCCGAGGAAGTAGGCGAAATTTGCCTAGCTAAGGATCGCAAGGTTGAAATTTTGGTATTGTATGATTTTTCAAATCCAAGGTCGGTGACGCGCTCTTGTGGTGCTCCGAGAAAGTATGATGCGGTCGCACTGGCTGCTCGCTGATCCTTAAACAATCCCGGGTACGCAGTATCAAACTCAAGCCGCCTCCAACACCATAACCCGTGCTGCATAATTGCCCCGCTTTGGCCGCACGATAATCTCGACATCGCGGCCAAGCGCGACGATGAACTCCATCAGCTTCTCTACTGAAAAGCCATCAAGCCGGTAATTGACCAGCGCCGACACCTTGGGCTGTGGCACACCGAGCAGACGCGCAGCGTCGATTTGTTTGAGGCGTTGATCCTTGATGATCCGGTTGATCGCCAGCGCCAGTCGCGTTTTGGTCTGGCGTTCACTTGAATCGGGCAGGCCAAGATCGGCGAAGACATTCCCGGTGCCGCGTTCGATATGCGTGTCTGTCATTTCGACTTTGTCCTTCTATCATAATCTTCGCGTGCCAGCCGCAATCGCGCCATGATCATAGCGATGTCAGTTGTGGCAGTGCTGATGCCCTTGGTCGATTTCTTCTGAAACGCGTGAAGCACATAAATCACCTTGGCAAAGCGCACCGTGTAAACCGCGCGGTAAGTGTCGCCCGAATAATCCTCGACAATCTCAAATACGCCACCGCCTTCGCCCTTCCACGGCTTGGCGTGCGGATGCTTTCCGCCCAATTGTGCGACACCGAGCGCGTAGCCCATCGCGTCAACCACGGACTTGGGAAAGGCGAGAAAATCCTTTTTTGAGGAGCCAATCCAGTCAAGCGGGTTATCGTTTGGCATTGGCAAAATGAATATACCTGTTTCAGTATATTGTCAAGGTGCTGTCAAGGGAGATTGGTGCCATTATACCTAAGCCACCCTCAAGCCGCCAACCGCAAACTCCCCCTCTGTCCACTTGACGGCGTCACCCGCACCTCAACATCCTGCCCCAGATCGCTGAGCGCCCGGAGGAGGCGGTCGGTGGAGAAGAGGGTGATTTTGCCATTGATCAGCGAGGAAACGCGCGGTTGATCCATTGCCATCAATTTGCCCGCCTGCACTTGGGTCAGCTTGCGTTCGGCGATGATCCGCACAATCGACCGCATCAAGTCGGCGCGCAGTTGCAAATCATCGGCATCAGGCAAGCCAAGCGCATGAAAAGCGCTTTCGGTTGAGTAGGTTACTGGCTCTGGCGTTTCCATGTTTGATACTCCTGCTCCGCACGCTCCAACTTCATAGCCGCGCTGTCCTGCTTACCCAACCCCCGTTCGTAAAGTCCAGGGCAATGGCTCCATCGGCTTCAAAGGTCGCGACATCAGAACCTGCAAGGCCTTCGCCGGCAAATATGTCGCCCTGCGCGCCACC
>JAYTMV010000091.1:0-18927 GCA_043728175.1 Sphingomonadales bacterium | reverse complement strand
CAGCTTGAGATGGAGGGCACGCCGATGGCGCAGCTCCTCCACGAATTCCACGAGCACCGCCTCGGCGCGACAATCGAGGACGTGACCTACGCGAACGCTGAGGTCGATTTCTTCAACGATGTCGTAAAGGGCGTTGACGCGCGCCGTGACGAGATTGACACAAACATTTCGGCCAAACTGTCCGAAGGCTGGTCAATCGACCGTCTCGACCGCCCGATGCGCCAGATATTGCGCGCCGGCACCTACGAACTCCTCGCGCGCAAGGACTTGCCCGCAGGCGTGATCATCAACGAATATGTCGATGTCGCGGACGCCTTTTACGCCAAGCGCGAAAAGGGCTTCGTCAACGGCGTACTCGATGCAATTGCCAAGGCGATGCGGGGGTAACCCTCCAAAAACCGCGCTTTGCCGGCGATGACATGATTTCGCCCCAATCTTGTTCTTATTGCGAAAGATGAATTACGAATCGGGCATATTGATGCACTCCGTCTGGCGCGGGCTTAACGCGCCAGTGATGTTCCATGGTCACAATGTTGTGATGCTGTGGGGCATGTCGAATGAGGAGCGCGTTTTGCGGCTGATCAAGGCGCAGAAGGTTGCCGATGTGGTAAATGCCGATGGCTGCATCTGGGTCAATCTCGCTTATGCTTTTGATCCGCAGTGGTTGGCGCACATCACGAATCAGCCCGATACTGTGGTGACGATGAACGGTGTTCCCGTGCTTGCGCATTTGACTGATCGGCGGATGGCATCGCGGCTTGAAGCTGGACGCGTTGATCTGGGCGCCGTGCAGGCAATTGAATATGCGGCGAACCCGCAGATTTACAATCACAGCTTGCGCAAGCTTGAAACGCCGTTCCTCTCCGAACTCACGACCGCGACTGTCGCGACGATTGAGCGGCAGAGCTATTACGGCGCGTACAAGGGTGTAACCGATATTCTCACCAAATATCTCTGGCCCGAACTGGCGCTGTGGCTCACGCGGATTGCGGCGCGGCTGGGCATGACACCCAATATGGTGACGGCGATTGGCGCGGTTGGCTGTATTTCGGCGATTTTCCTGTTCGCGACGGGCTGGTTCTGGAGCGGGGTTGCCGCTGGCTTTGTGTTCATGGTGCTTGACACGGTGGACGGAAAGCTTGCGCGCTGCACGATCACTTCGTCATTCTGGGGCAATATATTCGATCACGGGCTTGATCTGGTTCACCCGCCGTTCTGGTGGGTGGCGTGGATCGTCGGGCTTGGCGTGGTTGGCCTGCCGCTCAGCCAAGGTCAGTATGAATTTGTGATGATTTCGGTGCTTGGCGGTTACGCCGCACAGCGCGCGATTGAGGGCATTTTCATCAAGGGCTTTGGCCAGCACATCCATGTGTGGCGGCCATTTGACTCGTGGTTTCGTTTGATTACCGCGCGGCGCAACCCCAATATGGTGTTGCTCGTCGCGTCGTTGCTTGCGGGTCGCCCTGATCTCGGGATGATCGCGGTTGCGTGGTGGACGATCATTTCACTTGTCGTTCACGCGGTGCGCACGGTGCAGGCTTACTATGTGAAGGCCAGCGGCAACCGCATCACGTCATGGCTGCAAGAAGCCGCCTGAACATTCACGTGAACGAAACGATCCGCAAATTCGGCTATCCCGAAACGCTTATTGAAGAATTTGATCATTGGGTAATTCTGCTCCGGCCAGCGCAGCCAACGCTTGGTTCGTTGATTCTCGCGGCGAAATCAGACTTGACCAGCTTTGCCGATTTGCCCGATGCCGCGTTTGCCGAACTCGCGCTTGTCAGTCGCGCGATTGAAACCGCGCTAAGCGCTGCGGTCGCGCATGAAAAGCTCAATTACCTGATGCTGATGATGGTTGACCCTCACGTCCATTATCACGTCATCCCTCGCTATTCGGGCACGCGAGCGCACGGCGACGTGACGTTTGAAGATCATGGCTGGCCCAAGCTGCCCGAGTTGGCCAAGGCCGTTGCGCTTGACGATGCGCAGATTGAGACGCTGACGGAGTGGCTAAAACCGCTGTTTAGTTAGGCCCAGCGCCGCGTCAGTTCTTCCGCCGTTTGCACATCGTTGAGGAAATCAACCTCGGCCCAATCAAGCCCGTCAATCGCGCAGGTGCCGATCTTGCCAGTCGGGGCGAGCGCATCGATCACTTTGAGATACCAATTTTCAACGCCTGCCGGGGTGCGCATAAACGCTTCGACGGTATCACGGAAGAGTGCGGCTCCCTGCCCACGAAACGCCAGAAACCCAATTGATTCCGCATTGCTTTGCGCGGCCGAGAGCGTCTTGCCAATCGCGATTAGCCGCTCGCCCTCACGTTCGACCTTCATATCGTCGCTATCATAGGCGGGCTTGATATCGACGGTGACACGTACCGGCCAGTCACTCTGCGCCTGCACACGCGCGACTATCGCATCCGAAATCAGCGTATCGCCGTTGAGGATCAGAAAATCCTCATCCATCGCGCCGCGCGCAATCCAGCACGAGCCGAGATTGTCCGCTACCTTATAGAACGGATTGAACAGCGCTGTGAGCGTAACGCCGGGCCGTGCGAGCCGGGCAAGCTCCGCCTCAACCTTTTCAGTCATAAAACCAGTGACAACGTCAATTCGTTCGACCCCGCCTGCAACCAACGCATTCACCTGCCACTCAAGCAATGTTTTGCCCGAAAAGGCGATCAGGCATTTGGGTAGGCTTTCAGTCAGTGGCAGCAGTCGCGACCCCTGCCCAGCGCTCAAAATAATGGCTCTTTTAATCATAGGCTGGGCCACTGCGCGAAAAATGGGGCTGAAATATGGTGTAGCTGCGGTGCTTGCGTTTTGGTGGAAAAGCGGGAATGGCGCACGTTATGGCTGAGAAAGAGACGCTCCATTTGTTTGATCTTGATCGCACGATCACGCGTTTGCCAACCTACACACCGTTTCTGATTTACGCTGCGCTGCGCCTTGCGCCGTGGCGGCTGTTACTGATTCCAGTGCTGATTCCCTATTTCGCGGGCTACGCACGCAAATGGCTTGACCGTAAGGCGCTCAAGCAGGCGATGCACAAGCACATGCTTGGCCCCCGCGTTGATGCCACCAAACTTGCTCGTGTCACGGCGTCATTCGCCAAAGCGACGGTTGAGGGCAACAGCTATGCCGAGGCAAAACGCGTGATTGCAGCCGCGAGTGCGGCGGGCGAACGCGTGGTGATCGCCACCGCCTCACACCGATTTTATGTGGAGCCAATCGCGGCTGCGCTCGGCGTAACCTATGTTATCGCGACAGGATCAGTCTGGGACGGCGACAGACTCACGCCTGAGATTCCCGGTGAAAATTGTTACGGCGCAGCCAAGCTGCGGATGGTTGAAAATTGGTTTGAAAATAGCGGTCTTGATCGCAGCACCGTTCACGTCCGTTTCTATTCGGATCATGTCTCTGATCTGCCGACCTTTGACTGGGCTGATGAGGCCATCGCCGTCCACCCCTCACGAAAAATGTGCGCAGTGGCGGTGCAACGTGGATGGCCGATCCTCGACTGGTAGAAAATTGATCAAAACAGGTTAATTGTCTTCCCGTCGGATCGTGGTGAAATCGAAACGGATGCTCACCCAGGCACCGATAAGCGGCTTGTTGCCTACGCGCGGCGGGCGAACACGGAATTGCCAAGCCGCTTGGCGCAGAGCGCGCGCTATCCCCGAACCCGGAGGAGATTCGCCAAGCGATTGGCAATTTTCAACTTGATAATTGTCAATCGTGCGACAGGCGATAATCGCCCAACTGCCGGGCGGACGATTTTTCGGTAAATAGAAAGCAAGTTCCCCATCGGTTGGCTCGCGTTTCCATTCTGCGCGGTAGAGCGGCTCCCCATTTGGTGCCTGCCCTGATGCTTTGGCGGAATCGCCTGCGCTGCTGCCACTTGCTGCCGCGCTCTCATATTTTGGCAACGTGCTAATATCGCCAGCGGCCATCTCCTCTCGGCTCATCTCAATAAAGCCCTTGTTGGGTGAAGGCGGGATGGGAATTTCTGGCGGGGCCACCTCATCGGGCGGGGTTGGCTGCTCGGCCTTGGGCTTGGCTTCTGCTTTATTAGGCGTGGCGGTCTCGGCGGCAGGAGCAAGTGAAAAGGTCTTCAGGCGGGCCACGCTTTCGAACTTAGCTTCAGGCTCGACCACTAGGCTTAGCAACAGAAGAACAAGCAGCCCCTCGATCAACAGCGTGAGCAGGATCGCAGCACCGCGCCGCCCAAGGCGTTCACGAAAAGGGGAAAGTTCAGCGTTCAAGCATGGCTCTATTGCGCAAGCGGGGGATTCTCATTTGAGCGACACCGCTTCGTATGCCACTTGGTATGTCACTGGCAAGATGAAACGGCCGAGTGGCTATTTGATAAAATTTTACATAAAAACTCTTGTTTTTAGAATTGACCTTCCCATCTCATGAAGCGTCAGACGCCATATTGGGTCTGATATGCGCAGTTCCAATGGTGGAGCGCGCATAATTATGTTGCTTATGAAGGACATACTCATGCGAAATGCTTTTGATTTTACCCCCTACCGCCGTTCGATGGTTGGCTTCGACCGTCTGTTTGATGTGCTTGAACATAATGCCCGCGCCACCGCGAGCGACAGCAATTATCCGCCCTATGACATCGAAAAGTCGGGCGATGATAGCTACCGCATCACCATCGCGGTTGCTGGTTTTGCGCGTGATGAGATTGAGGTGACGGCACATCAGAACCTATTGACCGTTGCTGCGCGCAAGACCGAAGTTGAAGAAGCCAGCGAAGCACCCCATTACATCCACCGGGGCATTGCCAACCGCGCGTTTGAGCGGCGCTTCCAACTTGCCGACTATGTGCGCGTGAGTGCAGCGGATGTCGCGGACGGTTTGCTCACCATCGATCTGGTACGCGAAGTGCCCGAAGCAATGAAGCCGCGCAAGATTGTACTCGGCGGCGCGACGGCTGAGGCAATTCCGCAGCTTAAGGCGGCGTAAGCACCCAACCCCTGCCCCCGAAACTCAGCTTTCGGGGGCGGATATTTAATAGGTGCATGGCTAATAAAATTCAGTCAATACACACTTATGCGCCTGACCGATTGCCACAATATCGATGACTTCCGCCGCCTCGCGCAGAAACGTCTGCCGGGGCCGGTATTTCATTATATTGACGGGGCCGCCGATGATGAAGTGACGCGGCGGCGCAACACGGCGGCTTATGAAACGTGCGACCTGATCCCCAATGTGCTGGCAGGGGTTGAGGATATTGATATGTCTACAACCGTGATGGGGCAGAAGATCGCGATGCCGCTGTTTCTTTCCCCCACCGCGATCCAGCGGATGTTCCACCGCGACGGTGAGGCTGCGGTCGGTGCTGTTGCGCAGGCCAACGGTACCTTCTTCGGCATTTCCTCACTCGCGACGATCAGCATCGAAGAAATTGGCCGCACGATCAGCACACCCAAAATGTTCCAGCTTTATGTCCACAAGGATAAGGGGCTGAACACAGCCCTCGTCGAACGATGCAAGGCGGCCAAGTTTGATGTGATGACGCTCACCGTCGATACCATCGTCAGCGGGCGGCGCGAGCGCGATTTGCGGACTGGTTTTACAACGCCGATGCGGCTGACCCCGGCGAGCGTTGCAAGCTTTGCGCTGCACCCGGCATGGGCCTTCAACTATTTTTTCCGCACGAAGTTTGAGCTGTCAAACCTCAAAGATCATGTCGCCGAGGGCACCAATGTCGCGCTGTCAATTGCCGATTATTTCAACACCATGCTTGATCAATCGATGGACTGGAAAACAGCGGAAGCCATTCGCGCTGACTGGGGTGGGCAGTTTTGCCTCAAAGGCATCATGTCAGTTGAGGATGCGCGGCGCGCAGTCGATATCGGCGCGACCGCGATCATGGTTTCCAACCACGGCGGGCGTCAGCTTGATGGCAGCCGCGCCCCGTTCGATCAGTTGGCCGAGATTGTTGACGCTGTGGGAGACCGGATCGACGTGATCTGCGACGGCGGGATTACGCGCGGTACGCATGTTCTGAAGGCACTCTCGGTTGGTGCCAAGGCGTGTTCGGGCGGGCGGCTTTATCTTTATGCGCTGGCCGCCGCTGGTCAGCCCGGTGTTGCCCGCGCGGTTGCGCTTCTGCGTGATGAAATTGCGCGCGGGATGAAACTAATGGGCGCGCGAAGCGTTCATGACCTGAACCGCGATAATCTGCGCTGGCGCTAACCCTGATCAGCTAAGCTGCACTGATCACACGATAAAGCGTTTCCGCCAGATAGGTCATGTTCAGCTTCGATCCGCCATTTTGGCTGCGTTCAAAGTTTAACCGAAGGACGTTAACATGCGTAAGTTTCTATCGATTGTAACCGCCGCTGCCCTGCTTGCCCCCGCGTTTGTGGTGGCCTCCACCCCGGCTGAGGCGCGCTCAGATGCACGCGAATGGCGCGGCAAGGACGGTCGCACATATTGCCGCAAATCAAACGGTACCGTCGGTCTTGTTGTCGGTGCCGCAGGCGGCGCATTGGTAGGCCGCGCGGTTGATACACGCGGTGAACGCACAACGGGCACGATCCTTGGCGCCGCAGGTGGCGCGCTCCTTGGCCGTGAACTGACTAGGAAGCGTCGCTGTCGTTAATTGGTTTTGGCACCCAAGGCTGAGCGTTCAGCTTTGGGTGCCGCCAATTTTTGTCACAACCGCTTTATCGTCGTAACTGATTTCAAACGTCTGATAATCAGGCGCATAGGTTGATCGGCCAAGATACCAGATATCGCCGTTTGGCCCGCTGCTATCAGGTTCACCGAGCAGCGCCCGCACCTGAACGCGCGTGGCTCCAACTTTGACCCCCGCCGCCTCAACCGCAGCTATCATTGCAATGCGGGGGTTCTTGCCCTCATAATTGCCTTTGCCTGATGCCCAAGTTTCCTTGTCAAAACCGCCGCAAGCCATAAGCATCAAAAGTGGGATGATGGCGAGGGTGCGCATAAGTGCGTTATGCCAGCCCCGCGCATTATGATCAACGAAGATTGGGATAGGCATTGCCCTCGGGTACGGCAATCGCACCCGGTGCCGTACCCGATGATGCCCGACCGTGATGGCCAACCGCCACCTCATTGCTCCATGCCAGTTGTCCGCGCTGATTGACAACGAGCAGCTTGCCATCATCAAGCGCTTGCTTAACCTTGTCGGCAAGTTCGGCAGGCGAGGCGTTGGGATTATCAACCGCAATTTGGCGACCAACCTTGTTATTGTACAAATCCATCGCTTCACGCACTGAACTGTTGTTGATCTGCGTTGTTACCGCTTCATGCGCGGTACCATATTGATTGGCCCATTGTTCGCCAAATTCAGACGTCATCCGCGCATTCCAATAGGCGTGACGGAATGCGTCATTATGGCCATCACCCGTTGGCCACTGATTGCGCGCCGCTGTCTGCATATCGGCGGGAAGTTTTTTGATTTCAGCTTCAACCGCCGCTGGAATTGGGCCAGTTGTGGGCACACGGTTGCCGGCGGTAGTAAAAGCCTCATCAACCAATCCGCTAAACCGTTGCAGCCCGAGAATACCCTGATCGCGCGTTAGCCGATCAAGCATTTGCCCTTCGGTCGCGGTCATTGTCCGGTTGCCGGCCAAACCAAATGAGGGAATGAAGCCAGCAAGCTTGGGCTCCCAACGGATCATGCGATCCTCGGCAACCTGATACTGGCTCTGAATGCTTGAAAGTGACGGTTTGCCCGTCCCACCGCGCGCGAGCAAAAGCTCATTGTTCAAGCCACTGTTAAAACCCGTTGTGGCTGATGATAGCGCATTATTCTGCATGGCGGCATTACTCCTATAAATACGCCCCCTGCATTTCCCTGTTTTAGAATGTGCCAACAGGGCGCGCCATAATCGAATCGATTAGATCGCCTAATCGAATCGATTAGATTAGAGCTGCCTCGGCAGCCTCAATGCGCGGCACTTGGCAGGTTTCTAACCCTTCTGCGCCAAGGATTGCGCCGAGCGGGCAGTTGAGTGCGCCGTCACAGCGGCCCCGTTGTCGCAGATTGCAGCCAATTGGGCACAGCCATTCGCCGCGTTCAATGGGCATATTCATATAGGGAATGGGAACACCGTGGTGGCCAATCGGCACTTGGTTGCTCCAGTTGAGTTCGCCGCTGCGATCAACCACGACAAGTTCGCCCCGTTCAAGCGCGGCCTTTACCAAGTCGGCAAGCTGCGCAGGCGTTGCGCCGGGATTAGCGAGCGCAATTCGGCACCCGACATGATTATTGTGCAAATCCATCCCCCCGGTTTTGGTATTACCGGGATCATTGCCCTCATGCGCGGTCGCAAATTGTTCGGCCCATGCGCCGCCAAATTCACACGTCAATCGCGCGCTGCAATAGGCATGGCGAAACGCATCAATATGCCCATCATTATGCGGCCAGGCGACGCGCGCATCCTGCTGCTGCGTCGCCTGTGGCAGGCTTTGTATCTTCGCCTCAACATTGGCGGGAATTTGGGAAGGCGTGCGGTTTCGGTTGGTCGATGTGGCAAAGGCTTCGTTATAAATCGACATGAATTTTTGCAAGCCGGGCACACCGCGCGTGTTGATGAGGACTTGCACAAGCGTTGTACTCGTCGTTTGCGCGGCACCGCCTTGTTTGAGCGCGACATAATTTTGCACCACGCGGTCAAGCGAAGGCTTCGCGCCGTCACCCCCCTGAGTCGCAGGGCGCAAACCCGCCAAATGCGCCGCAGCCGGGCCCGAAAGCGATGCGATAATATTGAGTGTGCCCATAAGTCAGCCCTCTTGCGAGGATGAAGCTAACGTGTGAGTCGCGCTCTGACCATAATCGAATCGATTAGAGGACGTAAAAATCAGCCGCCATGTCCCTGCGCCAGATAGTCGTGACTCTGCATTTCTATCAGGCGGCTGATCGTGCGATCAAATTCAAAACGACCGTCGCCGCTTGCGTAGAGATCAGCTGGCGCCGCGTCGGCAATAGCAATGAATTTGGTGCGCTGCTCATAAAGCGCATCAATCAGCGTCACGAAGCGCGCGGCCTCATTGCGGTTCTCGGGGCCAAGTTTTGGGATGCCGACGAGGAAGACGGTATGATAACGCCGCGCAATCGCAAGGTAATCAGGCGACCCGCGCGCCTCTCCGCACAGTTTCTTGAACGAAAACACCGCAACGCCTTTCAGGCTTTTGGGCACATGGATGCTGCGCCCGCCGCTGATCGGCAATTCCTCAGACGGGACATTGGCCGCATCATCGGGCGAATAATCAGTCAGTTTGAAGAAGGCCTCACGCACTTTTGCGGTCGCCGCCTCACCCATCGGCTGATGCCACGTCGTTACGCCTGCCAGCCGCTCCATCCGGTAATCAGTTGGCCCGTTGAGGCCAAGCACGTCGAGCCGCGCCTCAATCAGCGCGATGAAGGGGAGGAAATGCTCACGGTTGAGGCCGTCCTTATAAAGCGCAGACGGCGCGCGGTTTGATGTTGTGACGAGTGTAACCCCGGCCTCAACTAAGCCAGTGAACAGCCGCGACTTGATCATCGCATCGGCACTGTTGTTGACCACCATTTCATCGAACGCGAGGCAGCGCGCGCCCTCGGATATTCCCGCCACAACAATCGGGATCGGATCGCCCTTTTCGAGCGCGCGGGCACCCCGCAGGCGGGCGTGAACCTCAGCCATGAATTCATGGAAATGGACGCGGCGTTTGCGGTCAATATTTAACACCGCATAGAATAAATCCATCAGCATCGATTTGCCGCGCCCGACCCCGCCCCACATGTAGACACCCTTGGGCGGGAGTGGCTTTGCACGGCCAAGCCGCCAGAGCAGGCTACCGCGCGGCGGCACCGCCTCAAGTGCGGATTGCAGATCGGTCAGGCGGAGTGCAGCCGCGCGCTGCTCAGGATCGGGACGCAGTTCGCCATCCGCGATCAGCCGTTCGTAACGTTTGATAACGCTCGGCATTAACGCACCGTGGGTTTGCGGATTGTGCCCGCAAAGGCCGCGATCCGGTTGTCACCCTGCACCACCAGCCCGCGCAGGAACAGCAGCCGCTTGGTTTCACGCAGCAGCTCAACCTCAGCATCAAGCGGGATATCAACCGCGCCCGCGCCCAAAAACTGTGTCGAAAGGTCAAGCGTCACCGCCGTACCCGCCTCAATCAAGCCAAACATCCGCGCCGCGCCGAACAGCGCGACATCAATAAAGCCAAGCGTTGTGCCACCGTGGAGATTATTGCCAAGGTTCGAATGGCGCATCGTTGGAAACATCCGCAGCCGCGCACGGCCCTCACCGTCCGGGCGGACAAGCATCTTGCCAAGCACTTGGCTGTTATAACGCCGATCATCAAGCAGCTGCCACGTAAACCAACCGGGGTTTTCGGGGTCGGGTTCGCTGATGAAGCCTGTTTGATTGTCTTGCGTCACCGAACTCAAATCTGGCGCTCGACCACCATTTTCTTAACCTCGGCAATCGCCTTGCCCGGCGAAAGCCCTTTGGGGCAAACGTTTGAGCAATTCATGATCGTGTGGCAGCGGTAAAGCCGGAAGGGATCTTCAAGCTCATCAAGCCGTTCGCCCGTCATTTCATCGCGGCTATCAGCGAGCCAGCGGTACGCCTGCAACAGGATCGCGGGGCCGAGGAATTTGTCCGAATTCCACCAATAGCTCGGGCAACTCGTTGAGCAGCACGCGCACAGGATGCACTCATACAGCCCGTCTAGCTTAGCGCGGTCTTCGGGTGATTGCAGCCGCTCCTTGCCAGAAGGTGTTGGCGTCACCGTCTGGAGCCACGGCTTTATGCTCGCATATTGCGCATAGAAATGCGTGAAATCAGGCACAAGATCCTTGATCACATCCATATGCGGCAAAGGCGTAATGCGGATATCGCCCTTCACATCTTCAATCGCTTTAGTGCAGGCGAGCGTGTTGGTGCCATCGATATTCATTGAGCAGGAACCGCAAATCCCCTCACGGCATGATCGGCGGAAGGTGAGGCTTGGATCTTGCTCGCTCTTCATCTTGATCAGCGCATCAAGCACCATCGGCCCGCAAGTATCGAGATCGACCTCAAAATCATCATAGCATGGGTTTTGTCCGCTATCGGGATCATAGCGGTACACTTTGAATTTCTTGATCCGCCCACTAGTTGCCGACGTATGGGCCTTGCCCTTTTTGACAACGCTGTTTTTGGGAAGTGTGAATTCGGCCATGATTGCCCCTCGCGGAAAAGCTTGAAAGGGTGATAGCGCGATGCGGCGCGCGGCTCAACCAAGGAAATGATGATTTTGCTTCGCTTGGCTACGGGGAATATCCTATGAGAGCGTGATAATGATCGAAACGCCCACCCCCGGCCCCACCCCGGTAACCAATCGTGATTTTGCCAAGGGCGCTGGAACCACCGTGCTGGCCCGGCTTGGCGCGGTATTTGAGGTGGTTTCCCAGCCGCTTTATGTCCTTATGTTTGGCCTTGCGGGCTACGGCCTCTATGCCGTGCTGTGGGCGGTGGTGACGCTGGTTGAGAATATTGCTGACCTCGGGATGCCCGCAGCCCTCCAACGCGTTGTGCCCCAAAGCGCGACGCGCGCAGATGAAGCCGCTGCACTGCGCGCCGCGCTCATCCTCGGCGTTACGCCGTCAATAGGTATCGCGCTGGTTGCCTCTCTGTGCGCGCCGATGATTGCGCCGTTGTTCAATGTTGCTGACGCTGACGCAGATATCCTTGTCCACGCGATTGCAGTCTATGTCTGGACGTTGCCGCTGTGGGCGTTTGCCGAGGTTTCGACGGCGGCGCTCAGGTCAAGGCGGATGTTTGGCGCCGAAATCCGCCTGCGTCTGGTGTGGGAGCAGCTTATCAGGCTCGCGATTGCGGTTGGGCTGTTTTTCGCAGGCTTCGGCACGATTGCGCTGCTCTATGCGCATATCATCTCGCTGTTCCTGATCTGCATTCTCGCAGTGCGCTTGCTCAGCGGCTATTTTGACTTGCGGCTGCTCTTGAAAGCGCCGCAAAACCGCGACATCACTGGGACTATGCTCAAATCAGGGCTGGCAGTGCTGCCCGGCAATATCGTTGGCCGGGTATTTACCGATGGCCCGGCTCTGCTGCTCAACTGGCTGTTGCCCGGTGCTGCGGGTGCGGTTTCGACCGCGCTGTATGTCATCGCGCGTAAGGTTTCGAGCATTGTCCAGCTTGTCCGCCAAGCGTTTAGTTATGTCCTCGCCCCGCTCGCGTCATCGGCAAGCCAAGGTGCCGAAGATGAAGTGCGGACGATTTACGGCTTCGTCACGCGGCTGTCCTTCGCGCTTGCGCTGCCGATTGGTGCGGTGATCATCGGCGGCGGGCCTGCGGTGCTCCGCGCATTTGGCAGTGACGCGGGCGTTGCCCTGCCCGCGCTCATCATCCTGACGGTCGCGCGAATCATCGAGGCGGTGATCGGCAGCGCCGGGCCAATCCAGCAAGTGACCGCTGGTTTCCGCAGTCAATTGGTCGGCAGCGTTGTCGGGCTCGGCGTCGCGACGGCGATTGTTTTGGCGGTCATGCCCGAATGGGGTGTTACGGGCATGGCGCTTGCGGTCGGCGCTGGCGTGGCAATCTCAGCGCTTGTCCCGCTGTGGCAATTGCATATTCTTGATCGGCTTCACCCCTTTGCCGCGCCTTTTGTCGGTGTGATGATCAAATCGCTGCTGATTTCGGCGGGAGCGGTGGGTGCCGCGCACCTTGCGCTGCAATTGCCGACATTGTTCGAATTGCCTGCAATTATCATCGTCCAACTCGCCGCACTCTGGCTTTCTGCGCGCTATGCTCTCGCCTTTGAAGACCGCAAGACGCTTGGCAAAACCGCGCGCAAACTGAAGCTCGTGTAACCAAGCGGCTTGACGGATCGCTATACATCGCGTCATTCCTCTTCAAAATGAATAAAGGATGCTGCCCGTGGCCAAACGCCTGACGCTATATATCATGATTGGGCTTGTCCTCGGCATCATCGTTGGCGCGATCCTTCATGCGACGATCACTGACCCCGGCACGATTGAGGCAATCAGCAAATGGTTCAAGCTGGTCACTGATATTTTCCTGCGGCTGATCAAGATGATCATTGCGCCGCTGGTATTTGCAACAGTCGTTTCAGGCATTGTCCATATGGGCGATACGGCGAGCTTGGGGCGTGTTGGCCTCAAAACGATGACATGGTTCATCGGCGCTACCATCGTTTCGCTCACGCTCGGGATGATCCTCGTCAACATCCTTGAGCCCGGCGTCGGCACCAGTTTCGTCCTGCCGCCCGCTGATGCGACAGCAGGGATTGCCAAACCATCAAGCGATATTTTCACGATCATTTCGGAGATGTTCCCCAAATCAATCTTTGAGGGGATGGCGAATAATACGCTGCTCCAAATCGTGATTTTCTCGCTGTTCTTCGGCGTCGCGATGACGGCGGTTGGCGAAAAAGCAGCGCCGATTGTTAAGGGCGTTGATGCGCTCGTTGATGTCATGCTTCAGGTCACCAACTATGTCATGCGGATGTCGCCGCTTGCGGTGTTTGCCGCGATGGCGAAGGTGATTGCGGTCAACGGGCTTGGTATACTTGGCACTTTTGCTTGGTTTATCGGCACCTTCTATTTCGGGTTGCTCGTGCTTTGGCTTGTGCTGTTTCTGGCTGCCTTCCTCGTCATCGGGAAACGCGCGGGGACTTTGATCCGCTACATTCGTGAACCGATCCTGCTCGCTTTCTCAACTGCATCATCCGAGGCCGCCTACCCGCGCACGCTTGAGGCGCTTGACCGTTTCGGGGTGCCGCCAAAGATCGGCAGCTTCGTTTTGCCGCTGGGTTATTCGTTCAACCTTGACGGCTCAATGATGTACATGACCTTCGCAACGCTGTTCATCGCGCAGTTGTATGGGATTGAGCTGAGCTTTGGTCAGCAGGTGGCGATGTTCCTGACCCTGATGCTGACCTCAAAGGGCATGGCCGCCGTCCCGCGTGCAAGTCTTGTCGTCATTTCGGGAACGATGGCGCAGTTCGGCATTCCTGAGGCTGGACTTGTCTTGATTCTCGCGATTGATCAGTTCCTCGATATGGGACGTTCGGGTACTAATGTAGTCGGCAACGCAGTCGCCACCGCAGTCGTCGCGAAGTGGGAGGGCGAACTAGATGCGCCTGAACCGCCCGAAATAGAACCACCCCACGCGCCCACAAGTAGAGCTTGACCTCACCACCCTTTCCTGAATATTTAATCTATATTCAGGGGGAGGAAGTCAATGAGCGGAAGTGGCGAAGATAACACGGCATTTGAATTTGAGGGGCGTTGGCAGGATTTTGTGCCGATTGGTATAACAAATGCACTTTTAACCCTTGTTACTCTGGGCTTTTATCGATTTTGGGCAACGACGCGCGAACGGCGATATTTATGGAGCAAAACGCGATTTATCGATGATCGCCTTGAATGGACGGGCACTGGTTTAGAACTGTTTATCGGCTTCCTAATTGCGCTTGTTGTTTTTTTTGTACCCATCATTGCATTGCAATTTCTGATTCAAGCGCTTGCGTTGCAGGGTCAGGGATTGCTAGCCGGACTAGTTGGGCTAGGGTTCTATTTTGTAATTCTTTACCTGACAGGCCTCGCGATATTTCGTGGCCTTCGTTACCGTCTTAGCCGCACAAGCTGGCATGGCATTCATGGGGGAAGCGATGATCCGGGATTTCGCTACGGCCTGTCCTATTTTTGGAAGACAATTGCAGGCACCTTAGCACTCGGCCTCCTCATTCCTTGGGCGATGACCAATCTGTGGTCTGAACGCTGGAACCGGATGAGCTTTGGCCCGCATATGTTTGAGTCCGGGCCCGAATGGCAAAAGCTGATGAAACGATATGTGCTGTGTTATCTCGCACCGATTGGGGGACTTATTCTGGCTGCGATTGCTGGTTTCGGCAGTATTGGCGAAGCTTCGATATCGGGCATGGCATTTGCCGGGGTGATATTATTCGCCTCATTTTATATTGTTCTTCCGATCCTGGCGCTTGCTTATTATGCTGCCTTCTTCCGCGAGATGATTGGCACACTTAGCCTCTCGACGCTCGACTTCCAGTTTAATGCGCGCACAAAGGCATGGTTCATGCTGTTTCTTGGCAATTTAGGCCTCTGGCTGCTTGCACTTGTTCCTGCGGTAATAATTATCACTGCCCTTGAACTAACTGACGGGTTTGCCAACATTCAACCCGGCCAAAATCCGATGTTGGAAAATCCAGTCAATTTTCTGCTTATCCTCATCGTCATTGTTATTCCCCTCATGCTCGTCGGGCCGTTTGTTCGTTACCGCAATTGGTCATTCTTTATCCGCCATTTGGAGGCCGGTGGTGAGATCAACCTTGACGCGCTCACCCAGTCACCAACGCGCGACTTGAAGCAAGGCGAAGGCTTGCTTGATGCGTTTGACATGGGAGCAATCTAATTGACCACGCGGAAAATCTGGCATTTTGATGGTAACAGTGCCGTTCGCCGGACGGGTGAGATTGTCGTCGATGGCGAGAGGTTTCATCTCAACATCGACGGCATTCCAGGTGAGAGTTACGATTTCGCTGATCTGGTTTTTCGCAGTGAGCGGGGAAACACGCGCGTTTACGGGCTGACGGGACGGCGTGGATGGCAGATCGGATTTGATGCTGAGGTTGATCCCCAAGTTGAAGTCCATCTGCCAAGGGTGGAAAAATTCGGACGCTGGATTGACCGGGCGGGGCTGATCCCGGCCGCGATCATTTCGGTCGGCCTTTCCGCCGCTGCGCTGTTCGTGATCGTCAAATCGCCTGATTTCTTGGCACCATTGGTGCCGCTGTCTTGGGAAAAACAGCTTGGCGACGCGATGGTCGGCGATTTTGGCGGGCGGTTTTGCAATGGCCCCGGCGGGCAAGAGGCGCTTGATGCACTTGTCAAACGGATTGAGCCTGCGGGCACACAGTTGCGCGTCCGCGTCGCCAATATCAACATGGTCAATGCCGTGGCGCTCCCTGGTGGCACGATCATCATCTTTCGCGGATTGCTTCAAGAGGCCAAATCCCCCGATGAGCTGGCGGGCGTGATTGGCCATGAAATCGGCCATGTCCGCAACCGTGATGTGATGCAGTCGTTGCTCCGTCAGGCAGGGCTGAGCCTGCTGCTCGGCGGGATCAGCGGCGATGCTGGCGGCTATGCCAACACGATTGTTTCGGCGACCTACTCACGTGAGGCAGAAGCCGAGGCTGACGCCTTCTCAATCGGCCTGATGAAGCGCGCCAACGTCTCGCCAAAAGACACCGCCGGATTTTTCGCGCGGCTGTCAGAGGGGGAGAAAGCACTGGGCAAAGCCGCCGCAGCGCTTGGCTATCTCTCAAGCCATCCGCTGTCACAAAGCCGCGAGGCGATGTTCCGCAAAAGCGCCAACCCCAAAGCCCCTTACACCGCGTCAATCACCCCGCAGCAGTGGCGCGCGCTGATTGAAAGCTGCGCAAACGACACTGATGTAAAGCAGGACGACGGGCTGTTTTTCTAGGAGTTTGAATATCTAGCCAAGCACCTTGCGCGCTTCGCCTTCAAGCCAACCCATTGCCGCTGCCCATGGGCCGTGGCCGTGGCTGATCCGGGCGACGCCCAGCCCCGCGAGCGCCTTATGATCGGGGACGCCTGCGCGCATCAGGATGTTGACGGGCAGAGGTGACGCTTTGCACAGCCGCTCAATCAAGGCCGCATCCTGCAGAAACGGCGCGAACAGGCCGCGCGCGCCGGCGTCTGCATAGGCTTTGGCACGCTCAATCACCGCGTCAACCAGCGCTACGTCATGTTCGGCAGGCGGGGTGAGGATGAACACATCGCTGCGCGCGTTGACGAAAATGCCGCTTGCCGCCGCCGCCGCGATCCGCGCACTGGCCTCGCTCACCGAAAAAAGCGCGCGGGTGGCGGGGTCTTTATCCTCAATATTAATGCCCGCAGCACCTATATCGGCGGCACGCTGCACTGATGCGCCGACGCCGCTCGCATCGCCGCCGTACCCCGCCTCCATATCAATGCTGACGGGCAAATCGGTGACCGCAACAACCTCCGCCAGCGTCGCGAGTGCGGTTTCGAGCGGCAGTTTTTCACCGTCGCTGATGCCGTGCGCGCCTGCCACGCCCCAGCTTCCCGTGGCGATTGCCTTTGCGCCCGCCTTGGCGACAGCAATCGTGCTTCCGGCATCCCAAATATTGAATATTATGAGTGGGTTACCGGGGATATGGAGCGCGGCGAAGCTTTCAGTTTTGTTGGTCATTTTGCACTTTCAAGTTCAAGGAGTTTTTCTTTGCGATCAATCCCGTAGGCATAGCCGCCCATCGTCCCATCAGTGCGGATCACGCGGTGACAGGGGATCAGAACCGCGACATTATTCGCCCCGTTCGCCGTGCCCGCCGCGCGGACGGCTTTGGGCCTGCCGACCGCCTGTGCAATCTGGGCATAAGTCCGCGTTTCACCCGGCGGGATTGCCTGAAGCTGCGCCCACACCGCCTGTTGAAACGCGGTGCCCTGCACATCGAGGGGCAGGCTCGGCATTTGTGCCGGATGTTCAACCGCTGCCACCGCGCGCTTCACCAGATCAGCGAAATCTACGCCGCCCGCTGCAATCTCGGCACGTGGAAAGCGGCGCTTGAGTGCGCCCGCATCCTCATCAAATGACAGGCGGCAAATCCCCTTGTCAGTCGCGGCGAGCAACATCTTGCCAAGCGTCGTTTCGGCGATGGCCCAGCGGATCATTACCCCCGCGCCGCCGTTTTTCCATGCGCTCGGGCTCATCCCCAGACGTGCCTTGCTCTGCGCGTAAAACCGGCTTGGCCCGGAATAGCCCGCTGCATAAATCGCCTCAGTAACCGACGCCGTTTCTTCGAGCGCCGTCTCGGCCCGCTTGGCCCGCGCGCCTCGCACATAGGCGGCAGGCGTCACACCCGTCGCGCGTTTGAAAATCCGGTGAAAATGGTGCGGGGCATAGCCCGCCGCGCTTGCGAGAACTTCAAGTGAAAGCGCATCATCGCTCGCCGCGATCAGCGCCAGCGCACGCGCCACGCCTTCGCTGTCACGCCCAACATCATCGGGCAGGCAACGCTTACACGCACGGTATCCCGCCGCCTGCGCCGCCGCCGCACCTGCGAAAAATTCGACATTTTCGCGCAAAGGCCGCCGCGCCGGGCAGCTTGGTTTGCAGTAAATGCCAGTCGTCTTAACCGCGCCGACAAACCGCCCGTCAAGGCTGCGATCACGCGCATCAAAAGCGGCAAAGGCCCAATCCCTGTCTATGGCACGGTCGATCATTACCTCTGGCATTACGCGCTCCGATCAATCCGCGCCGAAAAACATCCGTGCGCGGCGTTGTGCGCATGGATATAGGCGATGTTGTCGCCTGCGAATAGTTCGCGAATCTTCGCGTTAGCCTGCCCCGGCAGCGCGAGGGCTGCGTTCCTCAACATCCCGTCCTGATCGAACGCGCGCAGCCCAAGCGGGCGGCCTTCAAACACTGGCGGAGTGTCATCGATCAGTGGCGTGATCTCATCCGCGCCCTCGCGGACATAAATCGCATAGGACGATCGGTAGGGCGTCGCGACATCATGGCTGGTATAATTCAGCAGGATCAATTGCTCGCCCGCCTTGGCATCCTCCAGGCTGACGCGGCAGGGAAATCCGGGGCCAGTCGCTGTAACGCGCACAGCATTCTGCGCGGCAAGCTCAGCATCGTTCAACGCGAACAAATGTGAAAAATCAGCGCGGCGCAGGCCTTCGATACGGTAGGTCATATTGGCTCCATCAATTATGTGATGAGCCGATGTAGCGGCAACAGAATCAGCGCGCGTCCCGTTCCTTGCTTTCAAAAAATGAAACCGTCTTGGCGGCTTGGCGGCCTTGGCGTGAGAAAATCAATGGCGACGCGCACGACGAAGTTGA
>JAYTMV010000090.1:0-4311 GCA_043728175.1 Sphingomonadales bacterium | reverse complement strand
AATTGAAGGCGCTTGAGGCGCTTGTCAGTACGACACACGAAGACGCACGCGGATTTGGTGACGCGCTTGAGGGCAGCGCGCAAAGCATGGCGACAGACCATTTGGGGGCGTCTGCAATCACGACGCTGATTGATCTTACGCGCGCAATGATCGTTAAAACCCGCGCCGCCGAGCAACAGTTGCGCGCGCGCGGCGAAGCGATGATTGATCTTCAAGCGTCGCTCACTGATGCGCGGACAAAGGCCGATACGGACTCGCTCACCGGGCTTTCAAACCGGCGGGCGTTTGAGCGGATGCTAGGCGCAGTGAGCGAGCGTGCGCTGCAATCGGGGCGGCCACTGTCGCTGGCGATTTGCGACGTTGATTATTTCAAATCGGTCAATGATCGTTTCGGCCATGTGACGGGGGACCGCGTACTCAAACTGATCGGCGATATCCTGACGGATCATTGCGGCAAGCACGGGCATGTTTTCCGTTTTGGTGGTGAGGAATTTGTCATTCTGTTTGAAGAGCTTGGCGTTGAGCCTGCTTATGAACTGGTCGATGCGGCGCGGCGTGACCTTGCTGACCGCCACATTGTCAAAAAAGAGACGGGCGAGCCGTTGGGGCAGATTACGCTATCGGCGGGAATTGGCGGGTTGCCCCCTGCGGTTGATGCAGGGGGGCTACTCCGGGTTGCGGATCGCGCGCTTTATGCGGCGAAAGCCAACGGCCGAAACTGCGCAATGCACGCGGATCGCGGGATCGATTAAAACTCGATCTGCGCCCGGAACACGACTGCATCGGTACCGAATTTGCGGTCAAACAGCGCGCGCGTGCTGGTGGGGACAACTTGTCCCGCGTTCGGCCCGCCTTCGATTTCAAGGCGGCTATATTGCGCGGTGAAACGCAGGAAATCGGTGGGATACCAATTGAGCGCCACTTGATACCCGGTTTGAATGCCGCCGTTCAGCACGCCGTTCACAACGCCCGGCGCGGTGCCGCCGACAATATCGCTTAGGTCAAGATAATCGACCCGACCGACAAGCTGGACCGCGCCAATGCCGCCCTCAGTGACCGATTTGCGAATGGGTGTGCGGAAGAAACGGCCAAGCCGGTATCCGCGTGTTTCACCCGTCAGCCAGTAACCAACTTCGCCGTAAATCGCGAAAAATTCAGGGTCGCTCGCAAGGCGCGTGCCAGTTGTTGCGCGGCGGTTGACCAGCACTTCATTTGGCTGGATTGCGGCCACGGGCACATAGTTGAATTCGGACACAAAGTGGACTGGGCCGAAAATCCCTGCGACTTCGGTGCTGAACACTTGGTCTCCGCGTGTGGCAATGCCGGGGGCGAATGCGCCCGTGGTTGTCGCGGGGCCAGTGCCTATCAAGCGGATGTTGGTGCCTTGAGTGAAGGGCCGCGCGCGGTAGAGGAAGGTTTGATCCTGAGCCTGCGTCCGGCGATATTGGTAGCTGGCACCAAGATGGATGCGCCCGCCGAATACTTCGGGCGCATAGACACCGCGCCCTGCGATCACATAATCAGTGTTGGCCGCGCTGTTATTGATGAAGCCGTTGAATAACCCGGCATTGAGGAACACGTCGGCGCGCTTGTTGACATAGCCAACCGAGGCACCGATGCGGCGGTTGAAATTAAATGCGTCATTTGCCGATGACCGTTCAACAAAGCTGTTGCGTTTATTGCTCGTCAGATTTTCAAGGCCAGTGAAGGGGTAATGATTTCCGATCTTGATTGAATAAGGCTTGCCCTCTGGTTCCCATGACAGCGTGACATCCTCATAATCGACGAGTTCGCGCGCGAACATGAATTCGAGATTATAGCGGAACCCGCCGGGCAGACCGCCGCGAAAACCGAAAATCAGGCGCCTCGCCGTACCATTATAGCCAAGGTTGGTCGTGTTGATCCGGTCACCCGGATTGGCAACATAAGAAAAATCATATTGAATCTGGCCGTGCGTTTCGATCGGGAATTCGCCGCGATCAATCTGAAGGCTGGCGGGCAAGATGCGTCTTTCAAGCGGGGCATCATCGCCAGTGCGACTGGTAACGGCGGCGGCGCGGGCTTCAGGGCTGGTGCGTGCACTGTCATCCCAGCTTGGGGTTGCGGTACGTGCTGCCGTCGGCGCGGTCGCTTCTTTAGCACGCAGTGTTGTCACTTCGCTTTCAAGCGTGTCAATTCGCGCCCGCATCGCGCGCAGTTCGGCAGCCATGCTTTCAACGGCAGCCGCATCGGACGCGGGCGGTGTTGCCGTTTGCGCAAAGGCGCTATTTACTGCGACGGTGCCAAGGACGCTTGCAGCAAGCAGGCGCGCGATAATGGTTGAACGACGCATATTCAAAAGCCTTTAGTCAAATCGTATGCCGAAACGGATTGTCCGCCCCGGCGATGGCAATCCAAGCTGTGCAACAACATTTTCATTGGTGAGGTTATCGCCCGCCGCCGTCAATGAAATCTTCGGCCCCTTGCTGGGGCGGAAGAGTGTCACACTGCCGCGCAGACTGAATTCGGTTGAGGATGGCAGGATCACGCTCGCGCCGCTTGGAGCATCATCGCGGGCATTGCCTGTCTGCTGGATTTCGCCCGCGACGTAGAAGCGGTCGGTGCGGTAATCGAGTACAGCGTTTAGCTCATACCGCTGACGCTGTGGCAAGCGGCGGATCGGCGCGGCGCCCTTGTCAGCTTTCACATCTTGGACGTTGCCCGCAAGTGCGAGGCCGAGTTGATCAGTGAGATTGACTTGCAGGCTGCCATCAAGCCCGTAGCCTTTGGTGCCCGAAAGGTTGAACCGCTGTCTCAGTGAAGCATTGCCAACGCGAACAACACGCTGACTGATCGTGTCTTTGCCGTCAGCATAATAAGGATTGATCCGCAGCGTGAAGCGGTCGCGTTTCAACTCAAGTTCCGCATCGGCAAGGATCGCAGTTTCTGGGCGCAAATCGGGATTGAGCAAGAAACGGTTAAGCGCTTCACCGAACAGTTCACGCGCCGAGGCAAACCGGGTGCGCTTACCACCCGACAGCGTGAGCGACAGCCCGTCACCTAGCTTTTGCTTGAGTGACGCCGAAAAAACCTCGCCGTCTTGCGTCGGCTGGCTTGGCTTGTCGCCTGTAAGCGGTGTTGTTGCACGGTCATAACCGCCGCCAAGCGTGAGCCGCGTTGTATCGCTCACTGGAATATCAGTTTCGATGCCGACGCTGGTGAGGTTCTGTTCAAACTTCAAATTGGGGCCGGGGATCGCTGAAGGGAAGGGGGTGTCAATCTGTTCATGCTCTGAGGTTTGATACGAACCCGAGAGGCGGACACCAACCGGGCCAAGCTTGCTGGCAAGGGTTAGACGACCCCCGAACGTATCGTCATCATCCTGCTGGCGTGTGCGCAGCGTTGTCAGGCTGATGTCGCGAAAATTGTCGATCTGCTGATTGAATTTCTGGCCGTAGGCGACCGCGACCAAATCAGTCTTTTCGGCAAGCTCAACCTTGGCATTGAACGTAACTTGTGTCAGTTCGATTTTTGGATAGCGAAAGAAACGCGGCGCAAATTGCGCTGGGTTGCGATCCGATTCAGGGGCGATCCCGCGCTCGGTTTGATTGTGAAGCACCGAAAGCCGCGTTTCGATGGGGCCGAAACGGTTGCCGACAGCGGCAAATACGGTGAAGCTGTCAAGGTCAGTATTGGTTCTGCGATTGCCCGGCCCTTGGCTGAACGGCGTCGATACACGGTCAGCTAGCGGGGTCGCGTCACGGCGGACATAGCCACCCGAAAGCGTCACATCAAAATCATCATTGCCAACGGTTGCAACGCCGGCAAGATTGGTGAAGCCAAGCGTGCCACGCTCGGCAAGGCCAGTGAATCCGCCCACTTCGCCATCACTAATGTTGGCGCGCCGCGTTTGGAGATCAACGACGCCCGCAACCGCGTTCGCGCCGAATTCAACGGGCACCGCACCCTTGACGACGGTTAACCCGCCGATGAGGCCAGCAGGGAGCACCCCAAGATCAATCCGCCCATCCCACGGCACGTTGAACGGAGCACCATCAAGAAACACCGCCGTTTGTCGTTCTTCCGCGCCGCGCACACGCGCCACGGTTTCGCCACGTGAATTGGTTCGGATTGACACGCCCGAAAGCCCGCGCAAACTATCGGCAACATTGGTTGGCTGGGTTTCGAGCAATTGTTCCGCGTCTAATCCGACTTGCGGTGGAAGAATCCGATTTTTCGTGCGCTGCGCGGTGACGACGATACTGGCGGCGACATCGGATGCTTCATTATATTCGGCTTCCTGAGCTGTTGCCGGAAAGGCCACCATGAGAG
>JAYTMV010000089.1:0-3945 GCA_043728175.1 Sphingomonadales bacterium | reverse complement strand
ATTGAAGCCAATGCACGTGATCGGCCCGCGTTGCTCAATGCGCTCGCCTATGCGCTGTTCCAATCGCAGACAACAATCCATTCTGCGCATATCGCGACCTACGGTGAGCGCGCAGTTGATACCTTCTACGTCACCGATTTGACGGGTGATAAGATCACGGCGCCCGCGCGTTTAAAGGCCCTCGAAGCCGCATTATTGGAAGCAGCGGCGGGCGAAATCAGCGACGCGCAAGCCGCGTAACCTCATTTAGGTGATATCACCATCAGCATCTGTCGGCCTTCCATGCGTGGATAGGCTTCGACCTTCGCGACTTCGGCCGTGTCTTCTTGCACACGTTGGAGCAACACCATGCCAAGCTGACCATGCGAAAGCTCACGTCCGCGGAACCGCAGCGTGACCTTCACCTTATCACCTTCGCCAATGAATTTGTGGATGGCTTTCATCTTCGTCAGATAATCATGATCATCGATGTTGGGGCGCATCTTGATTTCTTTGATTTCCTGCGTCTTTTGAGTTTTGCGCGCAAGATTGGCCTTTTTCTGGGCCTCATATTTGAATTTGCCGACATCAAGGAATTTGGCAACCGGCGGATCAGCGTTGGGGGAAACTTCGACCAGATCAAGCCCGACTTCGGCAGCTTGCTCCATCGCTTCTCGCGTAAACATCACGCCAAGATTTTCGCCGTTTTCGTCAATCACCCGAACCTTCGGGGAGACAATGAACTCATTAAAGCGCGGTCCGTTTTGCGGGGCTGGCGTTTGGCCGCCCGGACGGCGAGGAGGAAGGGGTGGTATAACAAAGTCTCCAATTGTGACGTAAGCGATGCGATCTAATCAATTTGCGCGGAAACGCAAGGAAAGACGGCGCAGCGCTGGTCGATTTACTACAGACTGTGGCGCGGTTGCGTCACTTGGCCAACCAGTCCTCGCAAGCGAGGCCATCAACGCGGGTGAATTCGCGGAGGTTGCCAGTGATTAGCTTGAGGCCGAGACTGCGCGCATGACCTGCGATGAGGAGATCGTTGGGGCCAATCAGATTGCCGCGCACCGCCAATTCTGCCTTGATGTTCGCAGCGTGTAATGCAGCTTCGCTGTCGAAGGCTAAAACAGTCAAATTGTTCGCAAATTGCGCGACCTTTTGGTGCTGAAAGTCTGGTCTTCCTGACCGCTCCGCCCCATATTGCAATTCGTGCAAAACGATGGTTGAGATCGCCAATGCGGGTGCCTCTGCCATGAACCGCTCTTGCATCGACGTCGGGCGATCCCGCAGCACGCGAATACACAGGTTTGAATCGAGCATCGCTTTAAGGGTCAAAGCTCTCTCTCACCTCATATTCGCCTTGCGGCTCGCGTTCAGGAAAATCCAAGTTTGGCCCTTCAGCGAAAAACGCTTCCCAGAAATCAACGGCAGGCGAGATGACGATCTTGTCACCGTCTTTGCTGATGACGACCTTCTTCACGCCTTCGGGAAATTCCATATCCTTAGGTATCCGCACCGCTTGATTGCGGTTGGATTTGAACAAAGCGGCGGTGCGCTGGACGCTGGACTGCGCATTCATGAGCGGAATGTGGCGCGTGAAGTGGGATATGTCAATGGGATATGTCATCATTTGGTTCACGCGGAGGCGCGAAGACGCGGAGGGAGTTTGGCTCAAATGCGGCGTGTTCTCTGCGACCTCTGCGTCTCTGCGCGCAAAGGGGATATTCGCGCAGAGGCGCAGATATCGCAGAGGAAGGATTTAGTGGGATTGCCAAATCCCTCCGCGCCTCCGCGTGAACCAGTCAAAGCTTGAGGCGGCGCTACTCGGGCGGCGGGTTCAGTTGGAATTGGTGTGGAACAACTCGGCTTGAAAAAGATTGCGATGAAAAGTCAAATAGCGCTTCTGACCGATCGTCAGTACCTTTTTCAGTTTTCCGCCAAGGCCCAGTCTGTTTCGATCAATGGAGGAAATTTTTGGGGAAATTAGCATCAATCCACTATCATCAAAGCCGATGAAGCCCTTATCAAACAATGCATCTAAATTCGCCGACAGCAATAGACCGTTGTCGGGGTCGAGTCGTTCGCTGTTGTTTGCGCATTCGCGCCACGGTTTGATATGAGAGGCACGAAGGATTTCACGAATGTTGCATCCTGTCACTGCACATGAATCACCCCACAAAACGTCAAGGAATTGCCGAAACTTACCCTGTCCTAACCGGGCGTTTATGAGTGAAGCCTTTTCGGTAAGGGAGTTATCACCCTCCTCAATCCGCGATACGTCTTCCATTAGTTCGTTTAGTTCAGGGTCAAAGGCACCTATTGAATTGACTCCACCACCCATGCCGTCAATTTGTGTCGCCTCATGATCCCGGACGTCAATAAACTTTCCAATATAACTCGCTAATTCGTGTTTTGTTTGGGTGCCGCGTTCAGTATCGGCATACCAAATCAGATGTTGCCCCATACCCTCCTTACCACGCGGAATAGGGAATGTACGTTTGAGCTCCGGCAATAATACCGCATCATCGAAAGCGCATTCGGCATAAAATTGCCCGACATTATTCTCAACGTGCAAAGGCGAATTGGCAACGTTTCTGATGTCTCGGTATATGGTCGCATTTTTATACCATCCTACTACGACCGTCCCGAAATTCGCGTGCTTAGCTGTCCAAACCACTATGGCGTCGTCGATCCTGTCAGCAGAGGGGTCAGCCCCAATTCGTTCAATGTCGATAGGCCCCATGTTCGTTTGGTAGACAAAACCGTGACAGCGACCGTCAACATTGGCAAAATTGCAGACCTCATGCTTGGTATCCCAAGTTCCGCCATCTTTTGGCGTGTCAAAATCTGTGAAGCCTGCGTATTTTTCCATCCACGCAATGTTGAAGAAAATGGCCCTCACCCCACCAATTCCCGCACATCGCAGAGCCGCCCCGTCACCGCCGCCGCCGCCGCCATTGCGGGTGAGACGAGATGTGTCCTTGCTCCCGGCCCTTGCCTCCCGACAAAATTGCGGTTGCTCGTTGAGGCGCAGCGTTCGCCCGGGGGGACTTTGTCGGGGTTCATGCCGAGGCATGCCGAACAGCCCGGTTCGCGCCATTCGAGGCCTGCGTCGATGAAGATGCGGTCTAGCCCTTCGGCCTCGGCTTGGCGTTTGACGAGGCCTGACCCCGGCACGACGATCGCCCATTTCACATTGGCGGCCTTTTTACGGCCCTTCAAAACCACCGCCGCCGCGCGCAGGTCTTCGATGCGGCTGTTGGTGCATGAGCCGATGAAGATATTCTCCACCATCACATCGGTCATCGCCATCCCCGCGCTCAGCCCCATGTAATCGAGCGATTTTTGCGCGGCGACTTGCTTTGAAGGATCGGCAAAGCTCATCGGATCGGGAACTACGCCATTGATCGGCACAA
The DNA here is from genome assembly GCA_043728175.1 of Sphingomonadales bacterium. Classification (GTDB taxonomy): domain Bacteria; phylum Pseudomonadota; class Alphaproteobacteria; order Sphingomonadales; family Sphingomonadaceae; genus Aquisediminimonas. Next base: position 550 of record JAYTMV010000089.1, on the reverse strand, counting down.
CGTCCTCAGGGCTGGTGCCCCATGTGACGCTCGGCGCAATGTCGCCTGCATCGATCACCACCACTTTGTCATATGTCGCGCCGGGGTCAGTCGCGAGCGTGCGCCAATAAGCGACCGCTGCGTCCCAGTCGGCACCCGTGGGGGCCATCGGGCGGCCTTTCAAATAAGCAAAGGTGACATCATCAGGCGCGATTAGCCCAGCGCGTGCGCCGCCCTCAATCGCCATATTGCTGATCGTCAAGCGCCCCTCAACGCTAAGCGCGCGGATGGCAGAGCCCGTATATTCGATCACATGGCCATTTCCGCCCGCCGCGCCGATCACACCGGTAATGTGAAGGATGATATCCTTCGCGGTAACGCCGGGGCCGATATCGCCCTCAACACGGACTTCCATCGATTTCGATTGCGCCAGCAATAACGTTTGCGTCGCCAGCACATGTTCAACCTCAGATGTGCCAATCCCGAACGCGAGCGCGCCGAGGCCACCGTGGCACGCGGTATGGCTATCGCCGCAGACTATTGTTGTGCCGGGCAGCGAAAAGCCCTGCTC
>JAYTMV010000088.1:0-2226 GCA_043728175.1 Sphingomonadales bacterium | reverse complement strand
CCAACCCCGCCAAGCAGCGTCAGTTTCTGACGCCCGACAGGTTGAACAATATCCACGTTGAGCGAAGGCGACAGCCGAAAATCATCGCGCGAAAAACCGGGCGGTACTGGAAACAGGTCTGGTTGACGCAGGACATTATCTTCGTAGGATTCTTGAACGCTCACGAAAACACCAATGTTTCGTGTTGCATCACTCTGGGCGAATGCCGGATGCGCGAAGACTGGTAGCAACGCAGCGGCGGAAACAACAAACTTCAAAACACAAACCCTCCCCGAACACGTCAAACCGCCATCGTCGGAAAAAGGCGTTGGCTATGCATATGACAATTGCGCATATGACAATTGCTCAGCCCTTGCAAAGCCAGCAATCCGAATCGATCCAACATCTCTTTACGCAGCAGACGTAAGCCTTTCAAATCCCTACCAAAGCAAGGCATTTCCGCATTATGTCCTATCGCTACTGGCAACCGATGCCAAGGGCTGACATGGTATAAACAGAGTTAACCCCTGAAAAAGGCTTGGAGCTAGCCGCAATTTAGTTGATCAAAGGGGGGTGAAAGGTTCATGAGCGCGATGAGTTGAACGTGGCCATCGTCAATCCGGGTGTTTACCTTGGGCTGAGGATGTAAAGGAAGTAAGCATGGAAACGCCATATGATTGGCTAACAGTGGCGATTTTTGCCGGATTGATCGTGATTTTTTTGCAACGGTCAGTCGGTGATGATGAACCCGTTGATTCGATCTGGTCTTATCTGCCGCCATCGATTGGTTGTGCGGTGGCCAACCAGTTTGGCAACAATGCGATTGAGTCAGGCGACGGGCTCTATCACGCGATTGGAATTCTGCTGATCGTTGCGGTAGTGGCCTATATCATCCTGATCATCAAACCGTTTCCAGCGCGACCGCAGGATCGCTAAACCGATCAAGCGATCATGGTCTCAATAAATTTTAAGGGGTTACCCGTGGTATTGACTGATAAAATTGGCGCGATGTGGTCGCGACTGTTCGGAAAAAACGGTGAAGGCGCACTGCGTCGGCCAATTGCAATCCAGTGGCCTACTGCCGAAAAACTGATTGAGAAGCCCGCGCGAGAAGGCGCGTTTCCCCGTTTTCGAACCTCAACGCTTGGTGAAGGCAGCCCGCGCGCAGAAAGCGAATCGCTGGCGCAGACGCGCATTGCGCTGCGCAGCGTCTTCACCCCAGCCCAGCCAGTCACTGATCGGCGGATGTTTGCCGGGCGGATCAAGGTGCTTTCGCGCCTGATTGAAATTATTGAAGACCGGCTGTCACACGTCGTGATTTTTGGCGAACGCGGCATCGGCAAAACCTCACTGCTCCATATTCTTTCCGACCTCGCCGAAGAATCGCGCTATGTCGTGCTCCACGGCACCTGTGGGGCTGGATCGCGATTTGATGAGATGTTCCGCAGGCTGCTTGAATCAATCCCGCTGCTTTACCTCAAGAACATCTCCCCGACCGGCCCGGAAGTTGAAGGCGGCGCGTCATTTGCCAGCCGCTTACCCGCAGGCGCGTTTGATGCGCGCGAACTGAGCGATTTGCTCGCCCAAATTGCGGGCATCCGTGTGCTGATCATCCTCGATGAATATGACCGGCTCGAAAATGAGCAGTTCCGCCAATATACCGCTGAATTGATCAAGAACCTTTCGGATCGCGCGGCGCCCGTGCAGTTGGTGATCGCTGGCGTATCATCAAATCTGCATGAGTTGATTGGCTATATCCCCTCAATACGCCGCAACGTGATTGGTCTGCCGCTGCCGCATTTGACCTCAGAAGAAACCGAGGCACTGGTTGCGCTTGGTAAAAGCGCGGCCGGGGTGACATTTGGAACTGAATCTGTTGCAATGATCCATTCGCTATCAAACGGATCACCTTATGTCATAAGGCTGATCTGTCATCATGCCAGCGGCATCGCGCTTGATCATGGTCGCACCAACGTCATCATTGATGATATCGTTGCGAGCCTTGACCGGATGGTTGAGGAAGCTGAGGGGCGGCTGGCCTATGCGCCGGCGCAACGCGTCCGCCATCTTGAAATCGGTGATCGCGGGGCTTTGCTTGGCCGCATCGCGCGCATTGCCTCGACCCCCGACGGCTGGTTTACGCATTCCGATCTTGCGCTGGGTGAAGGCGGCAAAGCAACGGTCGAAATGGTTGAAAAAACGCTGATCCCTGCTGGGTTGGTCGAAGTGGCTGGCGATAATCCCGAG
>JAYTMV010000087.1:0-2623 GCA_043728175.1 Sphingomonadales bacterium | reverse complement strand
CGCTTTCAAGCATCCGCACGAAGGGATCAAGAAACTCCATCAGCGTATCCCAAGCCCGCGCGCGACAATACCGCGCAAAATCTCTCGCGTGCCGCCGCGCAGCGAGAAGCTTGGTGCCATTGCACTGACATAAGCGAGCGTTCGTATCAGTTCGGGATCAACCGCTTCACCGGGATAACGGCCAAGGTCATCAGCGATCAGCACGGGCACCGACTGTTCAAATGCCGTGCCCAAATCCTTGATCAGTGAGGCTTCGGTCACTGGGCTTTCACCCGCCGCAAGCCGCGCGGTCACCGCAATCGAGAGCGCGCGCAGTGTCGCCAATTCGGCAGTTAGCTGCCCGACGAGCGCCGTCGTCATCTCACTTTCGCGCCCAGAGTGGCGCACATGCGCCAGCCATGCGTCAATCAGGACAACGCTTGAATAAATCCGTTCAGGCCCGCTGCGTTCAAACGCGAGTTCTGCTGTAACCTGTGCCCAGCCGCCGCCTTCTGCCCCGATCAGCGCATCGGGGCCAAGCACCACATCATCAAAAAACACCTCGGCAAAATGTTCATCACCCGCCAGATCACGGATCGGCCGGATCGTGACACCCGGCGCTTTCAAATCAACGATCATTTGCGACAGGCCCGTGTGGCGGTCTTCGCTTGTGCCCGAGGTACGCACGAGCGCGATCATATAGTCACAGTGCATTGCACCCGATGTCCATAGCTTTTGCCCGTTTAAGCGCCAGCCATCAGGCGTCGGATCAGCACGGGTGCGGACGCTAGCAAGGTCTGACCCCGCGCCGGGTTCGCTCATCCCGATGCAAAAGAATATCTCCCCGCGACAGATTGGCGCGATGTAGCGCTGACGCTGCGTCTCGGTGCCGTAATTCAGGATCAGCGGAGCGCTCTGCCGATCGCCAATCCAATGCGCCGCAACTGGGGCGCCGATGCTCAGCAATTCCTCAACCACAACAAAGCGCGCAAACGGCCCAAGCCCGCTGCCGCCATATTCTTTGGGGAGTGTCAGCCCAAGAAAACCAGCCTTGCCAAGCGCTCGGCTGAATACGGCGTCATGCCCCATCCATGACCGGGCACGCAGGCTTTGCGGCAGTCCATCAACCGTCTGTGCGATCAACGCCTTGATTGCGGGCCGCAAGGCTTCATCGTCACCCGGAATATGCGAAAGGGACAGTGTGTCGAACATTGTCCGCTTGCTAACCCAAAACAAAGCACGCTCATAGGCTAAGCAAGCATTTTTGTCACAAACCCCTGAAATTACTCATGATATTCAAACATTGATTGACGCAACGATTCGTCAATTGCTAACGCGTACCGCACGGGGCGAGACTGACAAACATTAAGTCACTTTCATGCAATTCACTCTAAAACAGGAGGACAATTATGACTCTCGAACGGATTAAAAAATCACTGCTTTTGGCGGCAACCGCAGGCATTTCATCAATGGCAGCGCCTGCATTTGCACAGGTTGCAATTGGCACAGGTGCCAACGCCGCTGCTCCAGGCCAGGTAGCCGTAGGTGATGGCGCAACCGCAACTGGGACGACTGCAACCGCTGTTGGCAATGGCGCACTTGCAAGCGATGAAGACGCCGCAGCCTTTGGCGATCTGGCCATGTCTACGGGTTTCCACTCAACCGCAGTTGGCGGCGAATCTCTTGCTTCAGGTCGCGGTGCACAGGCTTTTGGCTGGCAATCACGCGCAACGGGCGGCCTTTCGCTTGCCGCTGGACATCAGGCCAATGCAGCAGGAATGAACGCAGCAGCAGTCGGCAAAAATGCCAATGCTGCGGGTGCCAATTCAGCAGCACTCGGCTTTGGCGCTAATTCGGCAGGCATAGGCGCAGTCGCGGTTGGGCCAGCGAGCAGCGCTGCCGCGACAAATGCTTCTGCATTGGGTAATTTTGCGCGTGCGCTCGGTGTCGGCACAACATCGGTTGGTAGTGCCTCATCTGCGGCTGGCGAAGACGCCACGGCACTTGGCAACGCGGCGTCTGCGGGTGGCTTTGGCAATACCGCGCTCGGCAGCCTCTCACAAACCAGCGGTGACCGCTCGACAGCCGTTGGCTATCAAAGCCAAGCCACTGGCACGACCTCTACAGCGGTTGGCAATCTAGCAGTTGCATCGGATGAAGATGCAGTTGCCTTGGGTGACCGCGCGATGTCGACTGGCTTCCACTCAACCGCTGTTGGTGGCGAGGCCGTTGCATCAGGTCGCGGCGCACAGGCGTTTGGCTGGCAATCACGCGCAACGGGCGGCCTTTCGCTGGCCGCTGGGCATCAAGCAAACGCAGGCGGCCTCAATGCATCGGCCGTTGGTAAAAACACAAATGCGGCGGGCGCAAATGCTACTGCACTTGGTTTTGCAGCTAACGCCAGCGGCGCATCGACCGTTGCAGTGGGTGACGGCGCGGTGGCAAGTTCGGTCAATTCAGTTGCAATTGGTGCAGGCGCTATGGCCAACAGCGCGTCAAATGCTGCTTCGCTTGGCACAACGGTAGCCATCGGCAATCTTGCCATGGCAACTGATGAAGATGCCGTGGCAATTGGTGATCAGGCGCGTTCAACAGGCTTCCACTCAACAGCGGTTGGCGGCGAGTCAATTGCATCGGGTCGCGG
>JAYTMV010000086.1:0-6406 GCA_043728175.1 Sphingomonadales bacterium | reverse complement strand
CGCCTTCATCGCCTTCCACATCGCCGACTGTCACCAGCCGAGGAAGCAACAGCCCCCCCTCTGATCGGCGAACGAACGCATTGCGGATCGAAAGCCCGGCGCGGTTATTGGGCACAAGGATGATCCCGCGCGCCATCGCCATCCGGTCATCGCCGTGCGTTGCAAGAATGCCCGAAACAAGCGCGTCTGCAAAGGCCCGGTGCGGGGGTATGGTATAAACGGCAGGTTCACGCCGTTCAGCCATCGGCGAGCATCATCTCAGTCTTTGGAATGGCGGCAGGTGTGCCGACATCGAACCACAGCCCTTGGTGAACAACGCCGTATGCGCGGCCCGCCGCAATCGCGCGATCCCAGAAAATATTGGTCGAGAATTTGTCGGCTGGCGGATCGACGATCAGCCGTTTCGAAAGCATCTGAATGCCCGTCCAGACATAGGGTGCGATCCGCCCGGTCAGTCGCCGACTGATCCGGCCAAGCGGATCCATCAGAAAATCACCGCGCCCTTCATGGTTTTGCGCGCGCGCGAGCGGAATGAGCAGAAGCAGCGCATCCATTTTCGCATCATCCCAGTGTGACGCCATCAGCCGTAGCGCATTGACCGGGCCATCAACCCAATAATTGTCAGTATTAACGCACAGGAAGGGATCATCGGGGATCAAATCCTTCGCCCTGATCAGCCCGCCGCCGGTTTCGAGCAGACCAGCGCGTTCATCCGAAATGATAATGTCAAGACCACCCGCAGTCTTAGCAAGATGCGCCTCAAGCGCGTCGGCCAGATAATGGACATTGACCACCGCGCGCTTCACTCCGCCCTCAGCGAGGTGGCCTAGCACATGATCAAGCAGCGTCGTTCCCGCCACTTCAACCAGCGGTTTAGGCCGGGTGGCGGTGAGCGGGCGCATCCGCTTGCCCATCCCCGCCGCCATTACCATCGCGGTTTCAGGCACTTTGCCCAGTGGTTGCGGGCGCAGTGCGAGCGGTTTTTTGATCTGCCGCATCAGAGATACTCCGCCCAGAAGGCGCCGCGTTTTTCGGGCGGCACATTCTCATCGAACCAGTTTTTGAGTGGGGCGAGTGCAGCACGCTCAAGGTCGCGTTCCAGCAAGCCCCACATGCGCGGCTGGAATGCTCGATAGCGCGGCTTACGATCACGCTTCCAAAGCCTTGAAAATACCCCCAATATCCGGGTGTTCCGCTGCGCACCGAGTACCCAGTAGGCGGTTTCAAATTCAGGGCCAGCACCCGTCATCGCCATATAATGATCAAGCATTGCCCGCTCGACTGATGGGGTCACATCACGCCGTGCGTCTTCAAGCATTGAGACCAGATCATAGGCCGGGTGGCCTGCAAGCGCGTCCTGAAAATCAAGCAGACCGTAGCGCGCGATGTCTTCGCCTCCGTCAATCAACATGATATTTTCGGCATGATAATCGCGCAGCACGGTGACTGGCTCTTCAAGCGCCGCCATCACGGGGGTCAGCACAGCCTCCCACGCCGCGCGGTAGCCTGCCTCATCAACTGACAATCCAACCGTCGGGCAATACCACTCAGTAAACAGCCCGACCTCATCAAGAAACAGGGCAACACTTTGCTGCGCTAGCGACGGCGGCGGGATATGCTGATGAAGCTTAATCAGGACATCAACAACGCCCTCGTAGGTCGCCGTTTCGGCAGAAATATCATTATCTACTGTAATCCGCATCTGCGCGTCACCGAAATCTTCAATGAGGAGCAAGCCCTGCTCCAAATCGCGGTGGAGGATGCGTGGGGCGCTGAGGCCGATACCGCTCAGATATTCAGCAACCGCAATAAAAGGGCGTGGGTCTTCATGCGGCGGCGGCGCATCCATGAGGACAGCGCGCTGATCGCCCTTATGAACGCGGAAATAGCGGCGGAATGAAGCGTCGCCAGCAAGTGGGCGTATCTCACCGCCACCCCAGCCAGCATCAACAAGGAAGGCAGGTGCAGCGGCGGGCGGAATCATTGAAACGGACATCGCGTCTCCCAAGACGGCGGCGCAGCAACTGTCAAGCGCCTGCCGCCCTCAATCACTTCAAAATGCAGCCGGAGCGCCTTGGGCCACAATCTCGCGCGCATCCGTTCGGGCCACTCGATGATTAGCGCGCTATCGATTAGGGCGTCATCAAGGCCGAGTTGTTCAACCTCTTCCGGATCATCAAGGCGGTAAAGATCAACATGCCACACGGGCAATGTGACATCAGGCGGCGCATAAGGGATAACGAGTGCGAAACTAGGACTTGGTGCCTCTTCGAGCAACCCAAGCCCGGCGAGTATTCCGCGCGCAAAACTCGTCTTCCCTGCACCTAGATCGCCCGACAGCGCAATGACATCGCCCGCCCGGAGATACGGCGCGAGCGCGCGTCCGGCGGCATCAGTCGCGGCAGCATCAGCAAGGATCACGCCTTAATCACCGGGGCAACACCACCGAAATCGCCGTCCCTTCGCCGGGTTCGGACATCAGCGTCAATGTACCGCCGTGTGCTTCAACAAATTGTTTGGCGAGCGGCAGGCCAAGGCCAAGCGCTGACCCGCCGTCACGCGCCTCGGTAACGCGGCTGAAACGGTCAAGTGCTGCGGCTTGCGCGGCCACGTCCATGCCGGGGCCATTATCCGAAACGACAATCTGTGCGGTCTTTACATCACCAGAAGCGTGGAAAAGGATGCGTCCGCCCGCAGGCGTGAAGGCAATGGCGTTATCAAGCAAATGGTCGACCGCCTGCCGCAAGCGTTTTGCGTCGCCGCGCGTTGCCCCGACGCCGGGATCAATTTCAATCGCGAAATCAAGGCCTTTTGCCGACGCAGCAGGCTTATGATCGCGCGCAGCGTCAAGCAGCAACACCGCAAGTTCAATCGGCTTGCGCTCCATCGGCAGACTGCCCGCGTCACTCTGGGTTAGGTCAAGCACACGGTCAACCAGCCCCGAAAGACGGCCAGTCGATTCAAGAATTGCCGCGACATAATCTTTCGCGGCAGGTTCAAGCGCGCCACCAAAACCCTGATCAAGCATCTCAGCAAAACCACTAATTGAGGTCAGCGGCGTCCGCAGTTCATAGGACATATTGGCGACGAACGCGGTTTTGACCTTATCGGATTCCTCCAACGCATCGGCGCGGTCACGCAACACGCGCTCTACCTTGCGGCTGTCAGTAATATCGAGCAGCGCAAGCAGCGCATTGCCATCAGGCAAGGGCACGGCGGCAAATTCAAAATGGCGCCCATCCTTCATCGCCAGCCGCCCGATTTTCTGCGTCCGCTCAATTGTCGCAGAGCGCACCGCCTCACGGATGACCGCCGCACGGCCCGAGGCAGAAAGCTTAGCCGCCGCCGCCTCAGCCAGCGCATCGACATGGGGATGGCCCGCAAAGAACGCCTCTTCAAAACCCCAGACCTCGCGGAACTTATTGTTCCACAGATGCAACCGCCCATCAGCTTCAAACACGCCAATCGCCTCAAACAAGGTATCGAAGGTCGCGGTGCGAACACGCAGCAGCGTATCCCGCGCACTCGCAAGCTGGGCCTGTTCGGTGCGATCCTCAAAAATCAGCAGAAGCCCACCATCGGGAAGCGGTTGCGCGACGAGCCGCAGGTGCTGACCGCCGCTGATGATCCAGTTTTCCTCAATCGCCCCGTCAGGTGCTGTAAACCACTCGCGCCGCTCAGCCTTCCACCCCGGAAAGTCGCGCGTTTCGGGCACACGCCCCGCCTCACGCATTCGGTCAAGCAGCCGGTCAAAATCGGGCCGCTCGGCAACCCATTCGGGCTTCAAGGCAAATTGCCGCTCAAACGGTTGGTTGCAGAAAATCAGCGAACGGTCTGGCCCAAACTGCGCGACGCCTGCTGAAAGTCGGTCAAGCGTATCGCGCTGGGTTGCTGCGAAACGGCGAAACGCAGCACCCGCGCGCTCAACATCTTCGACATCAATCGCATAGCCAGCCACGCCTGCTTTACCCAGCGGCACATCAACGATGCGCATCGCCCGCCGATCTCCGGCGATTGTGACGGGCACGATATTGCTTTCGACTTGCTGTTTTTCTGACGCTTTCATTGCGGCGGCGAGCGGGTTTTGCGCATTACCCGCGTCAACAAGTTCAATGCCGCGCGCGATTACATCATCGGCATTTACGCCCTCTACCGCGCGGACATAGGCACTGTTAACAAGCGCCAGTTTCATGTCAGCGCCGCGATACCACATTGGCACGGGTGAGGCTTCAATCAGTGCCGAAAGCCGATTGAAGGCAAGCCCGAGCCGCGCGACCTCTTCGCCCAAACGGCCGATTTCGGCCTGGCTTTCGGTCGCATCAAACCACCAGAGGATCACCGCACCACTCGCCGCAAGCCGCGTTGCCGCAGGGCTGCCGCGCACCAAGAGCGTACGCGACGACCCTTGTGCGCGCAACGCACGGGTGAAACTGCGTCCGGTTTTTTGAACAGCGGCAGTATCGCGCACAAGCGCTGTCGCATCCTCATCAGAAAGGCCAGTTTCATGGCCCGACAAATCTGAAAGAAAGTTGGGGATTTTGCTCAATCCAAGCCAGTCGGCCAATCGCTCAGGCGCTTCTATCCGCCCGTCATTTTTGACCATCAGTGGGAGAGCTGGCGCAGACTCAAGCAATGCCGCCAATCGGTCAGCCTGATTAGTGGAAAATGCCGCTTGCTTGCGCAGCGTCAAGCCACTCCACACGGCCCAGACAGCGAGAGCTAGCCACAGCGCCAAAAACACGCCGATCAGCACCGCTACAGAGTTGGTTAGGGTCAGCATTGGCGGGCGGGAACAGTCATCCCCCTGCCCTTAAGCCGAGTTAAGGCGAATGGAAACCGTCCACTCGCCTTATACCTCAGCAATGTTTAGTAGCGATAATGATCTGGCTTGAACGGGCCTTCTGCCGCGATGCCGAGATAGGCTGACTGCTTCTCCGTCAATGTGCTGAGTTGGACGCCAAGCTTTTCAAGGTGAAGCATCGCGACTTTTTCATCGAGATGCTTTGGCAGGACATAAACCTGGTTCTGATAATTATCGCCCTTCGTCCAAAGCTCAATCTGCGCGAGCACTTGGTTGGTGAACGAGGCTGACATCACGAATGATGGGTGGCCCGTTGCGCAGCCTAGGTTGACCAAGCGGCCCTTGGCGAGGACGATGATCTGCTTGCCATCAGGAAATTCGACGAGATCCGTGCCGGGCTTCACTTCAGTCCACTTATAGTTGCTGAGCGCGGCGATTTGGATTTCGCTGTCAAAGTGGCCGATGTTGCAGACGATGCTCATTGGCTTCATCGCCGCCATATGCTCAGCCGTGATAACGTCGGCATTGCCCGTCGCGGTGCAGAAAATGTCAGCGCGCTTGACGGCCTCTTCCATCGTCACGACTTCAAAGCCTTCCATCGCGGCTTGAAGAGCGCAAATAGGATCGATTTCAGTGACCATAACGCGGGCTCCACCATTGCGGAGTGACTGGGCCGAACCCTTACCAACGTCACCGAAACCAGCGACGACGGCAACCTTACCAGCGAGCATCACGTCAGTCGCGCGGCGGATTGCATCAACCAGCGATTCCTTACAGCCGTAAAGATTATCGAACTTTGACTTAGTCACAGAGTCATTGACGTTGATCGCAGGGAAAGGAAGCTCGCCCTTCTTCGCGATTTCGTAGAGGCGGTGGACGCCCGTTGTGGTTTCTTCCGAAACGCCCTTAAGCGCCTTGACCGTTGCGGTCAGATATCCGGGCTTCTTCGCGATGAACGCCTTCAAGGCGCGCTGGAATTCAACTTCTTCGTCATTTTCAGGCTCAGCAAATGTTTCGCCGCGCTCAAGCTTTGCGCCCCAAAGCGCAAACATCGTAGCATCGCCGCCATCATCAAGAATGATGTTGGCAGTGGTATCTTCACCCCAAGTGAAGATATCGCCGACATAGTCCCAGTAATCGGCAAGGCTTTCGCCCTTGATCGCGAATACTGGAATATCCTTCGCAGCGATTGCCGCCGCCGCGTGATCCTGCGTTGAAAAGATATTGCAGGTTGCCCAACGAACATCCGCACCAAGCGCGGTCAATGTTTCAATCAGAACCGCCGTCTGGATCGTCATGTGGAGCGAGCCAACAATGCGCGCGCCCTTCAAAGGCTTTGACGCGCCAAATTCGCGGCGCAGTGCCATCAGGCCGGGCATTTCGGTTTCAGCGATATTAATTTCTTTGCGGCCAAAATCAGCCAAGCCAATATCTGCAATTACATAGTCAGTGAATGCCACGTCGGGTCTCCGGGAAAGGGGTTGGAATTTGCCAGCCCACTAGCCTTCGATTCGTTCAAATGCAAATATAAAGATTTCTTTATATGTTACCGCGCAGCCGTAATCGTCTTGGTACAACGTTCGCCGTTTAACCGTGGCTCAACCC
>JAYTMV010000085.1:0-3467 GCA_043728175.1 Sphingomonadales bacterium | reverse complement strand
AATACCCAATTTCAAAATGTCCGCCAAAAAAGGTGGGGTCATCGGTTGGGGTGATCGCTGAGCCGCCAGCAAAAGCATCAAGTCCAGTGGCGATATCGCCAGGATTATAAGCCTTGACCTTGATAATCTGGGCTTCGCCACCAAGATGGAGCGATTTGAAAACACCGTAAGCTTCAAGGCCAAGGATCAAGTCACTCTTGGCGGCAAAGTTGCCCGTATCAACAAAGCGGACGTCGGTTGTCTGGAGGAAAGGCCGGGCACGGTAGCGCGCGACTTGGTTGGTTGACGGAGCGCCAATTGAGGACGAGGCCACGCCGTTATCGTTCGACTGAAAATTGCGGTACTGCGCATTGAACCCGAGATGCAAAAACCCGTTGAGCGCATAAGGCGAATAGGTGCCGCGTGTTGCCAAGATATAACCGTCATTATCAAGCGAAGCATCAATCGCGTGCGCGACAAATGCCCCACCTGTGAGCCGCAGCAACCCATCCTTGCTCGCAACGCCGAGGGTGAGGCCAAGGCGGCGGATGTTGCCGAACGCATCGTTGGTCTGCGCCCGTTCAATGAAGGATGACCAGCGTGAGCTTGTCATCTGTTCAATCCCGTTGAGCGTTTCCTGATTACCAAGCTGAAGCGTGATCGGCGCATTTTTTGGCGCATAGCTTAAAATGACATCACCGAACCCTATAGTGGAATTCGCAAAATCAAATTCAGCTTTATAGCCAAAATCGCCGGGGAGCGTTCCTTCAACGCCAAGCCGAATGCGCCGCGCGCGTACATTCGTTCCTAAGTTGCGGTTGGCGGTAAAATTATCGGGTATGCTCGTATAAGCGCCATCAAGCTGAACGCGACCGCGTACCTTGAAGGTAAAGCCAGCCTTTTCATCGGCAAACTGCGGCGCGCCTTTCCAGCTAGGGGTCACCTTGGTGACTTGTGCTTTGAGTTCATCAAGCTGCTTTTGCAGCCCTTCAATCTGTGCTTCGAGCAGTGCTGTCTTGGCGTCAGCCGCCGATGGATTGGCTTCCTCGGCAGGCACTGTCAGCAGCGAAGCATCTTCAGGCGAAGGCGCATCGGCAGGCGGTTCGGCCTCTTGCTCTTCAGGCGGTACGGCTTGCGCAAAGGCAGGCGCGGCAAAAGCCAGCGCAGAGGTTGCGAGCAGCGTTGCAAGCAGCGAATTATACGTCATCAAACAAACCTTTTTATTATATCGTGCTGGCGGCTGCCGATTAGAGATAGCCGCCAGCCGAAGCAAGATTATTTCAAAGCACCCGGATTGAGGGGTGTTAGCGTCGTCGCGATTTTGGCGGCGCGAAGGCGCGCTGCGTCGGGCGAGGCAACGAGGCCAACCTGCTTGAGATAACCCTTCGGGCCAAAGCTGGTTTCGCGGACATATTCGGCCGCAAACTGGCGAATGCCGGGGATCGCCTTGGCGTGCGCATTTTTGATGTAGATATAAAGTGGCCGTGCGCCGGGATATTGGAAGCTTGAAATCGTCGCGATTGTTGGCTGGACGCCGTTCATGGCGACACCCTTCAAACGATTGAAATTCTCCTCAAGATAGCTGAACCCGAAAACGCCAAGCGTGTTGACGTTGCCATCAAGTTTTTGAACAATCAGATTGTCATTCTCGCCAGCTTCAATGTAGGCACCATCAGTGCGAACACCTTTGCAGATCGCATTATATTTTGGTTCGTCGCTTTTTTTGAGGGCAACGATGGCTGGACTTGCTTCACAGGCCGGGATCATAAATTGATCGACCATTGAATCGCGTGTGCCCGATGTTGATGGCGGGCCATAAATGCGGATCGGAACGGCGGGGAGTTTGGCGTTAACATCTTTCCATGTTTTGGCAGTGTTGGGTTTGCCAAAAGGTGCCCTTGCTACCGCCATGTAAAAGTCACGCGTACTGATCCCTGAAATTACTGTCGCTTTGGAGGTAGCGAGTGCAAGCCCATCAAGGCCAACCTGAATTTCAGTAATTTGTGACACACCATTGGCCGCACACATTTTATATTCTGACGCTTTCATCCGCCGTGATGCGTTGACAACATCGGGATGTTGCGCACCGACGCCGCCGCAAAACAGCTTGATACCACCGCCCGTACCAGTCGATTCGACGATTGGCGAAGGTACGCCGGGGTTGGCGCGCGCGAAACGTTCAGCCACTGCCTTTGTGAAGGGATACACTGTTGAGGAGCCAACAATCCTAATGTTGCGGCGCATCTGCGCGTAAGCTGGCGCTGCAACAACCGCGATGGCGGTGGCGGTGAGAATGATTTTGTACGTGCGCGTCATGGTGACCCCTTATGGAAAATTTTGGAACCCAACCGCTAAGTGGGTCTGACGGCGTTTCTATGACGGCAGCAAGTCAGATCAATGACACTCATATTGCAAAAATATGACAGTGGGGCAGATTTGAACCCCGGAACATATAGTTTATGGCAGAATTCAGGGGTTTTTTGCTGAAATGCCACAAACAGTATCCACCGTAATTCTGCAATATTAGAGTCATTTTACTGCAATCATATTGCCGTCTGACTGTCATCAAACACGCCTACCTCGCTTCTCGGGGCGGCGTGGAGACACATGGCGATTCGGCCATTTCGCGACCCGAGAGTTTGAAAAATCGGTTTACCGAAGCGGAGTATTTATGGCCAAGATCAATCATATTTCCAAAATTTTGCTGACCAGCGTTGGCTTCCTTGCGCTTGCTGCTTGCGGCGCAGATGATGTTGCCTCACCGGGTGAAGGCGTGATTATTCCCGGCACGCCGCCAGCCCCGCCAGCCCCACCGCCTCCGCCGCCGCCATCAACTGGCCCTGCAGATAACTGCCCCACCGGCACTGCGAACGTTGGCATCATTAACAACCTCCGCAATTGCCAATTGTCGGGCACGATCACCGGTGCACTCACGATCCGTAATTTGCGCGGGGTGATCTATTCCTTCTCAGGCCGTGTTGCAGTCGGCGTTGATATCGGCGGCGATGGCAATGCTCCGGGTGGTTCGCCCGGCATTCTCACGATCGAACCGGGCACAGTGTTGTTCGGCTCATCAGGCGCTGATTTTCTGCTGATCAATCGCGGATCGCAATTGTTCGCCGAAGGCACGATGACCCGTCCAATTATCATGACGAGCCGTGCCAATATCGAAGGCACATCAACAGATAATAGCATTGGCCAGTGGGGCGGCGTTGTCGTTCTTGGTCGTGCACCGATCAGCGACTGCATCGGTGCTGGCGTTGTTGGCGGCAGCGTTGGTTGTCAGGGCGCAGTTGAAGGCGTCAATAACGGCTTCTTCGGCGGCGCAAGCCCCGCTGATAACAGCGGCCGCATTCGCTTCCTCCAGATCCGCTATCCCGGCTTTGAAGTCGCCCCCGGAAATGAGCTTAACGGCTTGACACTTGGCGGCGTTGGTCGCGGTACAACGATTGATCACGTCCAAGTGCATAACAGTTCTGACGATGGCA
>JAYTMV010000084.1:0-3081 GCA_043728175.1 Sphingomonadales bacterium | reverse complement strand
ACGCCAAACCGGCAGGACTGTATGGGCGTGCGCGGCATTGCCCGCGATCTGGCGGCGGCGGGCTTAGGCGCGCTCAGGCCGCTCGCCGAAGTGTACCGGATGACGGCGCTGGCTCCGGTCGCGGGCACCGACCCAGCACCGTTGGTGCGCACCGATGATCCCGAGGGTTGCCCTGCGTTCTTCGCACAGGCGGTGTCAGGCATAACCAATGGGACATCGCCCGAGTGGATGCGCGACAAACTGAGCGCGATTGGCCAAAAGCCGATTTCGGTGCTGGTTGATATTACCAATTTCATTTCGATTGACCTTGGTCGGCCGCTCCATGTTTATGACCGCGCCAAACTCACCGGGCCGCTCGTTGCGCGCAAAGCGATGGACGGCGAGCAAGTCGTCGCGCTCAACGGCAAGACCTACACATTGGGTGCAGGCATGACGGTGATCGCCGATGACATGATGGTGCACGATATCGGCGGCATTATGGGCGGCGAACATTCGGGCGTGTCCGATACCACAACCGACGTGCTGATTGAATGTGCCTATTTTACTCCGGAGCATATTGCACGGACGGGGCAAAAGCTCGCGCTGACCAGCGACGCGCGGCAACGCTTCGAGCGCGGGGTTGATCCAGCGTTTCTTGATGAAGGGCTGGCCATCGCGACCAAGCTCGTCCTTGACCACTGCGGCGGCACCGCAAGCGCGATTGTCCGTGCGGGCAGTCCGCCCGTTGCGCCGCGCACCATTGCCTATGATACGGGGCATTGTTTGCGGCTCGGTGGGATTGATGTCAGCCCCGATAAACAGAAGCAAATCCTTGAAACGCTTGGTTTTTCTGTTGATCCCGCGTGGCAGGTCATGGTGCCGTCATGGCGTCGCGATGTTGATGGTTCGGCTGATCTCGTCGAAGAAGTTGTCCGCATGGTTGGGCTTGATAATGTCCCCTCAACCCCGCTGCCGCGCGCGGAGGGTGTTGCCAAACCAACCGCAACCCCGATCCAAAAAATTGAGCGCAAGGTGCGCCGGAGTGCGGCTGCACGCGGTCTCAACGAAGCGATCAACTGGTCATTTTTGCCTGAAAAAGAGGCCGTAGCATTCGGCGGCGGGTATTGGAGCCTCGCCAACCCGATTAGTGAAGATATGAAGGTGATGCGGCCCTCGCTTCTCCCCGGTCTTTTGTCGGCAGCACGACGCAATATTGATCGCGGGGCGGAGAGTGTGCGGCTGTTTGAAATTGGGCGGCGCTATCTTGCTGACTCAGAGCCATTGACGGCTGGCGTCGTGCTGGCAGGCAATAAAGCACCGCGTGGCTGGGCTGACGGTAAAGCCACTAAGTTCGACGCGTTTGATGCCAAAGCTGAGGCGCTTGCGCTGCTCGCAGCGGCAGGTGCGCCGATTGATAATCTGCAAGTGATGGGAGAGGCGGGGGATCATTATCAACCCGGCCAATCGGGTACGCTAAGGCTTGGGCCAAAGACGATCCTCGTCCGATTTGGTGCGCTTCACCCTGCAACTGCCAAGGCGTTTGATTTGGGCGATACGGTGATGGCTGCCGAAATTCATCTCGATGCAATCCCGGCTAAGAAAGCGAGCGGATTTATGCGCAGCCCCTATACCCCGCCTGCGCTGCAAGCTGTGACGCGCGATTTTGCGTTTCTAGTGCCAGTGGATTTGCCCGCAGGTGATCTTGTCCGCACGATCAAAAATGCTGACAAAGATAATATCGTTGCGGCACGACTGTTTGACCAGTTTATCGGCCAAGGCGTGCCTGAGAGGCAGAAATCGCTCGCGGTTGAAATCACGCTTCAGCCAGCCGAAAAAAGCTACGGTGAGGATGATCTCAAAGCCATTGCTGACCGCGTAATTGCGGCGGCGGGCAAGCTGGGCGCGGTCCTGCGTGGGTGAAACCATAACGATTACCTCTGGCAGCCTCACCGCCACAATTGCGCACCACGGGGCTGAACTGCAAAGCCTGAAGGACGCCGACGGCAACGAATATATGTCGTCCGGCGATCCCGCCTATTGGAGTGGGCGCGCGCCGCTGCTGTTCCCAATCGTCGGGCGGTTGAACGAGGATCGGCTGCGTTTCGGCGACGCGAATTACACCATGCTCAAGCATGGTTTCGCGCGCAAATCGCACTTTAGCCTGATCGATCAGTCTGAAAATGCCGTGCGCTTTCGGCTAAGTGATAGCGCCGAAACGCGTGCGCAATATCCGTTTGCATTTGCACTTGATGTGCATTTCCGTGTTGAGGGCAACGCGCTCCAGATGACGGTGACTGCGCGCAACATAGGTGACGCTGATTTACCCTTTAGTTTTGGCTATCATCCTGCCTTTGCTTGGCCTTTACCCGGCGGCGGCGTGCGCGGCGATCATCAAATAGCTTTTGAGGCTGATGAGCCTGCCGCGCTCTACCGTTTGACGCCTGATGGCTTGATCCAGCCCGACCTTGTGCCAACGCCAGTTCGTGGCAATCATCTTACCCTTGCCGACGCCCTGTTTGAACAGGATGCGCTGATCTGGAAAAGCCTCACCAGCCGCCGCCTGTCTTACGGTGCGCCGGGCCACGCCAGCCTTGATATCGCCTTTCCAGATACTAATTGGCTTGGCATTTGGACAAAACCG
Source organism: Sphingomonadales bacterium (assembly GCA_043728175.1). Lineage (GTDB taxonomy): Bacteria > Pseudomonadota > Alphaproteobacteria > Sphingomonadales > Sphingomonadaceae > Aquisediminimonas. The sequence goes on along the minus strand of JAYTMV010000084.1, from coordinate 461 downwards.
GGCGCGGGCTTTGTCTGTATTGAACCTTGGGCGGGAAGTGCTGATCCTGATCACTATCAAGGCGATTTTGCTGATAAACCCGGCGTCATGACGCTTCTGCCCGAACAGGCGCGCCAGTTTCGGATGGATGTGACGCTCGTTACTTGATGCAATTGGCAGAGCGCTATGCTTTACTCCGAAAAGACCCGACGGGAGTGTAACCGATGCGTACCCTACAAAAAACCATCTCAACTACCGCGATTGCGGCGTTGCTCGCTTCCTGTGGTGGAGGGGGTGGAAGCACTGGCGGCAGCGCAACCGGAGTTTCACCGCCCCCTTCGCCCCCGCCAACTAGCACCGCTTGCTCGCTGCGTAGCCGTCAAGATTTTGCACTGGGCGCGCTCAACGCCAACTATCTCTTCCCCGAAACGCTGCCCGCCAATACCGATCCCACCCCCTTTGCCAATGTCAGCGACTATCTC
>JAYTMV010000083.1:0-2058 GCA_043728175.1 Sphingomonadales bacterium | reverse complement strand
GCTCACCGCTATTTTGCCCGGTGAGCATCACTTGCTCTTCACCGCCATCGACGGAACCTTCCCTAATCATCATCCTGATCCAACAGTCGAAGAAAATCTTGCTGACTTGAAGGCGCTTGTCGCCGAAAAGAAGCTCGATTTCGGAGTGGCTTTTGACGGCGATGGTGACCGCATCGGGGCGGTAGATAGCCAGGGCCGGGTGATATGGGGCGACCAGATTCTCTCCATATTGGCTGAATCGGTTCTAAAGCAAGTGCCAGGTGCAACAATCATCGCCGATGTGAAAGCCAGCCAAGCGCTGTATGACCGGATTGCCGAACTCGGCGGGGTGCCGCTGATGTGGAAAACCGGGCACAGCTTGATCAAGGTCAAGATGAAAGAAACCGGTAGCCCGCTCGCTGGCGAGATGAGCGGCCACATCTTCTACCAGCATGACTGGTACGGATTTGATGACGCGCAATATGTCGCGGTGCGCTTCATTCGCGCGATCCGTGAACTGGGTGGATCACTCGACGCACTGCTCGATGCGATGCCCAAATTCGTCAATACCCCCGAAATGCGCTTTCAAGTGGATGAGAGCCGCAAGTTCGCGGTGGTGGACGAGGTGCTTGCGCGGCTTGAAGCCGCAGGCGCCGACGTCAACCGCACTGACGGTGCGCGTGTCAACACAGTGGACGGCTGGTGGCTGCTCCGTGCGAGCAACACGCAGGACGTCCTCGTTGCCCGCGCTGAAGCCAAGGATCAGGCAGGCCTAGACCGTCTGATGGTGATGATCGATGATCAGTTGGCGGCGAGTGGCTTGGAACGCGGGGAAAGCGTGGCGCATTGACCCGTACTTGCACGACGTGCTAGAACGTTTGGGTGGAACCACGTCGTGCACAACCCGTTATCAGCTTTCGGTCGCGCAAAGCGCAAGAACGGCTGCGCGTTTTGACGCGCGGCGGGCGCAGTCAGGCCGAAGTGATTGAGCAGGCGCTGGAACGCGAACCTGATCCGCCGATAGCAACCGATGCTGAGAGCGAGCGTATATTTCAGGAAATCATGGCGATATCTGAGCGCGGTGCCAAGCTGCCAAGACGCTGGGCCTCTATGGCAGAATTTGACGCCGCAGAATATGATGAACGGGGCAATTGTCGTTGATCATTGACACCTCGGCGCTCGTCGCATCGGTGTATTGCGAAGAGGATGCCGATGCCATCAACCGCGCTTTCGCCAATGAGGCGCGGACTGCGCTGATACCCACCCCGGTTCTTTTCGAATATCACCGCGTAACGTCCCTCAAAGCCAATGTGCCCAATCCGGTTGCATTGGAGCTTCAGGCGAAACTGTTCTCGCTTGGTGTGCGCCTGCTTCCGCTCGATGAAGCGATGGCAATGCGCGCAGCGGAAAATAACGAGCGATATGGTTCAGGCAATGAACAAGGCGGCTTGCTCAATATGCTTGATCTCATGGTATTCACGGCTGCCAAAGCGTATGATCTGCCAATTCTATGCACTGGCAAAGATTTCCGTGCCGCTGGTGCCAAAATCCACCCCGCCAGCCGCCCGGTGTGATCCCGCTTCCCATCCCCCTCACCAATTGGTTCGCCACAAAGGGCTGGCAACCGCGCCGTCATCAGCTTGAGATGCTCGGCGCTGCCCAAGCAGGCGAAGACGCGCTGCTGATCGCGCCGACGGGATCGGGCAAGACGATGGCGGGTTTCCTGCCGACGCTGGTGGATTTGATCAATGTGCCAACTGATGGTCTCCACACGCTCTACATCTCTCCGCTCAAGGCGCTCGCGGTTGATGTGCAGCGCAATTTGCTCACCCCGATTGAGGAGATGGCGCTCGATATTCGCGTCGAGACGCGCACGGGCGATACCCCGTCCGACCGCAAAGCGCGCCAGCGGGTGCGGCCGCCGCAAATCCTGCTGACCACACCTGAGTCGCTTAGCCTGCTGCTGTCATACCCCGAAAGCTTTACGATGTTTGCTGGGCTCAAGACGATTATCATCGATGAAGTCCACGCCTTCGCTACGCAGAAACGCGGCGATTTGCTCAGCCTGTCAATCGCGCG
>JAYTMV010000082.1:0-3203 GCA_043728175.1 Sphingomonadales bacterium | reverse complement strand
GATTATGACCGGCGAGAAAATGAAGCTGGCGTTTGACAAGCTCAATCCGGTTGAAGGCCTTAAGCGGATGTTTGGCATGGACGGGCTTGTCGAACTGGTGAAGACACTCATCAAATCACTCCTCATTATCCTCATCGCATATGGCGTCATTAAAACGGCGATGGGTGAGGCCGGTGAGATTATTCGCTTGGCGAGCTGGTCTCCCGTCAATGGGGCCGGAACTGCCGCCGCCACGCAAACGCTTGATCTGGTTTACACACTCACGCTGCGCCTTTTCGGGCTTACCGTATTGGTATTCATTTTCGTCGCCATTCTTGACCGAGTTTACACACAACATAGCTTCATCAAAAAAATGAAGATGAGTATGCGCGACATCAAGCAGGAATATAAGCAGGATGAGGGCGACCCACAGATCAAAGGGATGCGTCGTCAGATGCACGAGGAATGGGCAAACCAGAGTGCTGTAGGGTCGACGCGCAATTCCGCAGCACTTTTGGTCAATCCTACGCATCTTGCAATCGCGATTGATTATGATCCCGAAACCTGCCCCGTGCCCGTAATCGCCGCAAAAGGGGAGGGGCCGCTCGCTGCCGCAATGCGCGCAGAGGCTGAAAAATATGAGGTGCCGATCATCAGGAATATCGGTGCGGCACGCAGGCTCTGGAGTCGCGGTGAGATTGGCGAAATCATCCCGGAAGAGATGTTCGATGCAATCGCCGAAATCATCCTGTGGGCAAAAAAAGCCAAACAGGGCGATGCGCCGATGTGGAACGATATGGACGAAGCAACGCCCGATATCGCGATATTATATGACGAAGCCGCAGCATAATATGGAACGGAAATAAGATATATGGGGTTTGGCACATTTCTTTCGTCGATACTGGCGCTGGTGCTCGCACTTGCATTTGTGCTCGCTCTCGCGTGGGCATTTATCTGGCTGCTGCGCAAATGGCAGGATCAGCAGTCCGGCGTAATGGGGGAGGGCGCGAATGATCGTCCGATCCGTTTTTTGCGATCGCTGCCACTTGGCCAACGCGAACGCGTAACGATGATTTCGGCGCACGGTGAAGTGATGCTGATCGGCGTGTGTGCCGGATCAATTACATTGCTCGCCCGCTGGCCCGAAGAAAAATCGGATGAGGGCGGTGAGACGGATAGCGATTTGAAAGTCGTTGAAAAACCCCAGCGTCGGTTTTCACTCCCTGATTTCCCTTCAATCCCAACGCGTAAAAATTAGGAAAAGGCGGCTTATAAATTATGCTCATGTCTCCCTCTCTTGCGCTTGTCGGTCTGAAGCAGATCGACTCCGATCATGCGCAGCTTAGGCAGATGATGCTGGCGCTGCTTGACGGAGAGAAGCACGGTTCTGAACTATCGCTTTGTGCACGCGTTGCCGAACCAATCTCGGCGGAGTGGGTGGTTTGCGGAAAGGGCGTGTTGCTTCATATCGCTGTTGCGGGCGGGCACCCTCACGTTTTTCGCGAAGATCGTTTGGCCGAAATGGTGCGTGCGCTTGATGCAGCAGAGCCAGTTTTATCCGCGATTGAACAGCGCACAGGCTTGACACTTGACCCAAGCGAAGCCGTTTCAGCGCTCCCAGAAAACAGCCTAGTGTTTGAGGTTTCAAGTGACGATGCGCAGCATCTGGTTCACCTCGCGTTGACGCCAGACTTTTTGGCCCCAGCTGGGTTGCATAAAATGTTCGGTGCCTTGGAAGTTGACTGGGCCAAAGTGCCAGTAGCGTTTGAAATTCAAATATCTGGGCCATCGCTTGGCATCGAAGTTGCCGCCGCCATTGAGACCGGCGACCTGATTTTGATTGGCGGCATGTTCGCCAAAGCGCGGCTGAGTTGGTCGGTCGAACCAGCACAGACCCAAAAAATAATCGGTCGTTTTGATATGTTAAGCGGTCAATTCACTGCGAACGGAACAGGAGAGACTATGGAATCCGGTTTAGCACAGGGTGCCAACGGGAACGTATCGGCGGGGTTTTCGGTGCCGATTTCGATCCGTCTTCCCAACCGTATGACAAGCGCGGCAGAATTGTCAGCGATGCGACCCGGAACAACACTGAACATTGGCGCGGTCACGCAGGGGCTGCCGGTCTGTATCCTCGTTGGTGATCAGGAGATTGCACGCGGCGAATTGGTTCAAGTGGGTGATCAATTTGCCGTCATGATTGAACAGAAAATTGTTCATGGTGAAACGCAATCGCGCCCTTCTGAAGTTGTCGAGGGCGCGGAATAATGGATCTTTCAGCCTTCACTCCGGGTTCGGCGCTTGTCACCGTTGTCCTGATCGCGCTTGCGCCATTTTTCGCGGTGATGGTGACGTCTTTCACTAAGATTGTCGTGGTGCTCAGTCTTGTGCGAAACGCGCTTGGTACGCAGCAAGTCCCACCCAATATCGTCCTCAACGGTTTGGCGCTGATTTTGAGCGTTTACGTCATGTATCCGACAATCCAAAAAATGCAGGATGCCGTGGCGACGAGTTCGGCAAGTTCAACGATGCCCGGCGAGGAACGGCTTGATGATCAGACGCTCGGCAGTTCGGGATCGATTTTTTCGGCGGCGGATAAAGCCAAGGAGCCGCTTCGTGAATTCCTACTCAAACATAGTGACATTCGCGAGCGCGCATTTTTCCTCAAAACGCAGCAACGGATCGGTGACCCTGCGAAAATGGGAGAGATCACGGATCGCGACTTTATCGTCATCATACCGGCCTTCGTCGTTAAGGAATTGACGGCGGCTTTTGAGATCGGGTTCATGCTGTTCCTGCCGTTTCTCATCATCGATCTGGTGATTTCAAACATCCTCCTTGCGATGGGGATGATGATGCTGTCACCCGTAACGATATCGCTTCCGTTTAAGATACTTTTGTTTGTGTTGGTGGAGGGGTGGGTCAAACTCAGCCACGGTCTGGTATTGTCCTATGCTTAAGTTCGAAACGCAACGCATATGAACGGCCAGATCATCGCCTTCACCACTGAAGCGCTGTGGCTCGTGTTGCTGCTGTCGGCCCCGCCGATTATTGCGGCTTCAGTGGTTGGCTTGCTCGTGGCGGTGGTGCAGGCGGCAACCCAGCTTCAGGAACAAACGCTGCAATATACGCTCAAATTTTTCGCGATTGTGGTAACGTTGTTTATCACGGCGGCTCTCGTTGCGAGCAGCCTTTATACCTATACCGACGCAATATTCACTGGC
>JAYTMV010000081.1:0-1792 GCA_043728175.1 Sphingomonadales bacterium | reverse complement strand
CTTGACAACACCGTAAAAGTCCCCGGCCTCGCCAACTTCTGGATACCGCCAATCCGCAACCGCATTGATATGCTCGCCACCGGCATCAAAAGCCCGATTGGGGTAAAGGTGTCAGGCGCGAACCTCGACGAGATTGACCGCGTGGCGCGCGAAATTGAAGCTGTTGCGAAAAACGTGCCGGGTATCAGCTCGGCCCTAGCCGAACGATTGACTGGCGGGCGCTATATCGACGTCAATATCAACCGCGCCGCAGCCGCACGTTACGGCATGAATGTCGCTGATGTGCAGGCCATTGTGTCCGGTGCGATTGGCGGCGAGGTCATCGGGCAAACGGTCGAAGGGCTGGCGCGCTATCCGATCAACGTCCGTTATCCGCGTGAAATCCGCGACAGTCTGGATGAATTGATCAACTTGCCGGTGCTTACCCCGTCACGCGCGCAAATCACACTTGGGACGGTCGCCGATGTCCGCATCACCGATGGCCCGCCTATGCTCCGAAGCGAGAATGGTCGCCCTGCCACATGGGTCTATGTCGATGGCCGGGGCCGCGCGCTCACAGAAATTGTCGGCGATCTGCAACGGGCAGTCGCCGAGAAAGTCACACTGCCGCCCGGAATTAGCGTTGCCTATACCGGCCAGTTTGAGTTTCTCGAACGGGCGACACAACGCTTGAAGATTGTTGTTCCAGCAACATTGCTCATCATATTTGCATTGCTCTACGCGACATTCCGGCGCTGGGATGAAGCCGCGCTCATCATGGCGACCTTGCCATTCGCTCTCACAGGCGGCGTGTGGTTGCTCTATCTGCTCGGCTATAACCAGTCTGTGGCAACTGGCGTCGGCTTTATCGCGCTCGCCGGGGTCGCAGCGGAATTTGGGGTGGTCATGCTGATTTACCTCAAACTCGCGCTGGCCGAACATCCGCCAGAGGATGTCGAAACTGCCGTCCGCGAGGGCGCGCTGCTGCGTGTCCGGCCCAAGGCAATGACGGTTGCAGTAATCCTCGCAGGGCTGTTCCCCATCCTCATTGGTAGCGGCACAGGTTCGGAAGTCATGAGCCGGATTGCCGCACCGATGATCGGTGGAATGCTGACAGCGCCACTGCTCTCGATGCTCATTATTCCGGCGGCCTATTTACTAATGCGCCGTCGAAGCCAAGTTCAACGCAAAGGAGATATAAAACGAAGAATACAGTTTTGATTGCGACTTTGTTCGCCCTGCCACTCGCCCTGTCAGCCTGCAATAAATCCGCCGAAACACCCAAAGCAGAAGCCCAAGCCGACGCGATGGGCGAAATGCCGATGTTGCCCGAGGCCAAGAGGGCCAAGGGCGGCGGCACTGTAACGGCTATCGATGCTGCGGCTGGCAAGATCACGCTGGATCATGGACCGATTGCAGAACTTGAATGGCCAGCAATGAAGATGGGATTTGGCGTTAAGCCAGAAATGCTCAAGGACATAGCCGTTGGCGATAAGGTCGATTTTAATCTGACCGTGACCGGAACTGCCGGGGAAGTGACAAAGATCACGAAGCAATAGTGTTGGATAGGGGTCACGCCCCTCCCGCTTTCAGTTCGCCAGCTGCGAAGCGGAAGCGAACGCGGCATGACGCAGAATTTGGGGTGACCCGAGGCTCGTCTCCCCTGTTTCCCAATACTGCTTGGCCTGTGTCCCGATCAAGTACGCCAGCGGCGCATCGGGATACTGGCAGAAAGACTTGCATGGCAGGTCGCATTGAAGTTCGATGCGCCAAAGGTCTGCGAAGCAATCTGCACCGTTCTACTCGACCAAGG
>JAYTMV010000080.1:0-4445 GCA_043728175.1 Sphingomonadales bacterium | reverse complement strand
ATTTACAAGATGAACGTTGTCACCATTCCAACCAACGTGCCAGTTTTGCGCGTTGATGAGGAAGATGAGTTTTACAAGAACACCGTCGATAAATTCGGTGCGATTGCCAAGAGCATTCGTGAAAAATCGCAAGCCGGCCAGCCGGTTCTGGTTGGTACCGTGTCGATTGAAAAATCTGAATTGCTGTCCGAGTTTCTTGAAAAGGAAGGCGTTGAGCATAAGGTGCTAAACGCGCGTTTTCATGAAATGGAGGCGCATATTGTGGCGCAGGCGGGCCGTCGTGGCGCTGTGACCATTGCGACCAACATGGCGGGTCGCGGTACTGATATTCAACTTGGTGGCAATCTTGACTTTCGAATTGAGGATGAGCTGGCTGACCTTGAAGATGGTTCCAAAAAAGACACCGAAATTGAGCGGCTAAAGGCTGAGATCGTTGTTGAAAAAGCCGCTGTACTTGATGCTGGCGGGCTTTATGTCCTCGCGACCGAGCGGCATGAAAGTCGCCGGATCGATAATCAGTTGCGTGGGCGTTCGGGGCGGCAGGGTGATCCTGGTCTCTCCAAATTCTACCTCTCACTTGATGATGATTTGCTGCGCATTTTCGGCCCCGACACGATGTTCTCAAAAATGATGAACAACAACCTTGCCGACGGCGAGGCGATCGGTTCCAAATGGCTGTCAAAGGCCATTGAAACCGCGCAGAAAAAGGTTGAAGCGCGCAATTATGACATTCGTAAACAGGTCGTCGAATATGATGATGTGATGAATGATCAGCGCAAGGTGATTTACGAACAGCGCGGCGATATTATGGACGCTGAAACCGTCGATGATGTCGTGATCGATATGCGCGTTGAAACGGTTAACGGCCTTGTCGGTGAGGCGTGCCCGCCCAATAGCTATCCTGAACAGTGGAATGGCACTGGCCTTAAAACGCGTGCGCAGGATGTGCTTGCGCTTGATTTGCCGATTGAGGATTGGTTCCGCGAAGAGGGTGTAGAGCCCGAAATGATTGAGGATCGTATTCGCGATGCCGCGAACGAACATATGTCGACGAAGCAGGCTGCGCTTGATGAGGGCGTATGGCCGCAAGTTGAAAAATCGGTTCTTTTACAGTCGCTTGATCATCATTGGAAAGAACATCTCTCAACACTGGATGCGCTCCGTCAGGTCATCCATCTGCGCGCCTATGCCCAGAAAACACCGATTAACGAGTATAAGCGCGAAGCCTATGCCCTGTTTGAGCGGATGCTGGTGATGATCCGCGAAGATGTGACCAAGGTGCTCTCCTACGCGCAATTTGAGATGGCCCCATCTGATTTGCCACAGATGCCCGACATTTTCACAAGTCTTGATATGGCTTCGTTACCCGCTGCCGATAATCCGCTTGGGCTGGTGACAACACGACTGCCGCAGCTTCAGGTGATTGATGCTGGCTCTGATGGGGATTTGGGTGAAGATCCATCAGAATGGGAAGGCAAAGTCAGCCGCAATGCGGATTGCCCCTGCGGATCGGGCAAGAAATACAAGCATTGTCACGGCGCGCTGTAAATGCTGGTTTTAGCCGCTGCGTTTTTTGTTACGGCCGCGCTTTATGCGAGTGTCGGTTTTGGTGGGGGGTCAACCTACACCGCCTTGCTAACGCTAGGCGGGGTTGATTTCAAAATATTGCCGACAATCTCATTGATTTGTAATGTTATTGTCGTGAGCGGCGGGGCATTTCGCTATATTCGTGCGAAACAAGTTGATTGGCCGCGCGTTTTGCCGCTGGTGTTAATATCGGCGCCGCTGGCATGGCTTGGCGGGCTGACTCCGATCCGCCAAGAGACGTTTACATTGATCCTTGCGCTGGCATTACTCGCGGCGGGCCTGCTGTTGCTGTTTCAGCGCGAGTACGGCGAAGCGAGTAAACCTATCCGCAGCAAAGCCAGCCCGTTTGATTACCTCGCAGGGGCTGGCACTGGCTATCTTGCAGGTCTTGTTGGCATTGGCGGGGGGATATTCCTTGCGCCAATCCTCCACCTGACCCGCTGGGGTCAGCCGCGCGCGATTGCGGCAACAGCGTGCCTATTCATCTTGATCAACTCACTAGCCGGGCTTGGTGGCCAGTTTATGAAACTCGGCACCAGTGGCGCAGCGGCGGCACTTACGGCCTACTGGCCACTGGCAATTGCCGTGTTGATTGGGGGGCAGCTCGGAAGCTTTGCAAGCCTCAAGTTGCTTTCACAGAAAATGGTACGCCGCGTGACAGCGCTACTCATTCTTTACGTTGCCGGGCAGCTACTCTGGAGGCTGGCGGGTTAAGCCACCTCAACCGCGAGTGCCGTGCCTTCGCCGCCGCCGATGCAAAGTGAGGCGATGCCCCGCTTCAAACCACGGTTCTGAAGTGCGGCTACCAAGGTAGCGATAATCCGCGCGCCTGATGCACCAATCGGGTGGCCAAGCGCTGTCGCGCCGCCGTTGACATTCAATTTCTCGGCAGGAATGCCAAGTTCTTTCATCGCAATCATTGGCACCATCGCGAAGGCTTCGTTGATTTCAAACAGATCGACATCGTCCATGCTCCAACCCGCTTTTTCCATCACCTTGCGGATCGCGGGGACGGGGGCCGACGTAAATTTCGCAGGCTCTTGGCTGTTGGTCGCCCATGCGACAATCGTCGCCGCGACAGGAAGCCCCATTGCCGCTGCAACGCTTGCTTTTGTAACGACAAGTGCTGCTGCACCGTCTGAAATTGATGACGCATTCGCCGCCGTAATCGTGCCGTCCTTGGCAAATGCTGGCTTCAGTGTTGGAATTTTGGCTGGCATCGCTTTGCCGGGCTGTTCGTCAATGCTCACCGTTTCGGTGCCCTTACGCGTGACGATTTCAACCGGGGTAATCTCACGGTCAAAAGCGCCGCTCGCGATGGCTTCATTCGCACGACTGAGTGACCGCAGCGCGAATTCGTCCTGCGCTTCACGGGTGAACTGATATTCAGTGCAGGTTTCCTCGGCAAAGCTGCCCATTGCCCGACCGGGTTCATAGGCATCTTCAAGCCCATCGAGGAACATTGAATCCTTGATCGCGTCATGACCAATCCGCGCGCCTGAGCGGTGCTTGGTCAGCATGTAAGGCGCGTTGGTCATGCTCTCCATCCCGCCAGCAACAACGATATCAGATGTGCCCGCAATGATCGCTTCGGCCGCCATCATCGTTGCCTTCATGCCTGAGCCGCAGACCTTGTTAATCGTCGTTGCGCCGACTGAGAGTGGCAGGCCAGCACCAATGCCAGCTTGACGCGCAGGCGCTTGACCGAGCGCGCCGGGAAGGACGCAACCCATGATCACTTGATCAACTGCGTCAGGCGAAACACCCGCACGTTCAATCGCTGCCTTGATCGCAGTCGCACCAAGTTGCGTTGCTGACACGCCCGAAAGTGCGCCCTGCATTCCGCCCATTGGCGTGCGGGCATAGCTTGAAATGACGATGGCATCGGTGGTCATGGCGTGGCTCCTATTTTGATGAGTCGTTCTTTAATGCGGGTTAGCCTTTTGTGCGGTGCGAAACAAATGTTAAGCTTCAAAGCGATCAATCACCCATGTTTCCTCTTGCGCCGCCGCTATCCAATCCTGCATCCACGGGTGATTGGTTACCGCGTCAACATAGCCCCGCGCGAAGGGGGCGACGGACAGGCCGTAAGTGGTCAACCGGGTGACAACGGGCGCGAACATGATGTCGGCTGCGCCAAATTCACCGAACAGGAAATCACCCGTGCCGCCAAAGCGTGCGCGTGCCTGCGCCCATATCTGCATGATACGGGCAATATCGGCTTGTACTTCTGGCGTTGGCACGATGCCGCATGAAATACGGCGGACATTCATGCCGTGCTGGCTGCGAAGGGCTGTAAAGCTGCTGTGCATCTCTGCGCTCATCGATCGGGCCGTTGCGAGGGCGGCCATATCTTTGGGCCAGAATTTGGTGCGGCCCGTTTTGGCGTCAAGATAATCGAGAATCGCGAGACTATCCCACACCGGAATATCGTCGTCCCAAAGGATCGGGACACGTCCTGATCCAGGTGCAAGGTCTTCAGCCTCACGCCGCACAGCCCAAGCCTCATCGTAAAGCGGCAGCACCACTTCCTCGAACACTAAGCCCGACTGCTTGCACGCGAGCCAGCCGCGCAGAGACCAAGACGAATAAGCCTTATTACCAATAATCAGTTTAAGCATGTTGGCGTCCTATTTCGCGGCATAGGCCTTGATCAAATCAAACAGATAATCGCGGCCCTCATAAAGCGAACGGACGCGAATACGCTCGTTAAGACCGTGGACGCCGTTGAAATCGGCCTCTGCAAAAATGCCGGGAACACCGTAAGTTGGGATACCAATCGCCGAGAGGAATATCGCATCGGTCGCGCCAGTGGACATGACGGGCACAACCGAAACACCGGGGAAATATTTCTTCGC
>JAYTMV010000079.1:0-13506 GCA_043728175.1 Sphingomonadales bacterium | reverse complement strand
GGCTTAGTCACTTCTTCGAAGGCAACGCCCTTAAGGCCAGCCGGGCCAGCGGGTTTGAACAAGCCGCTACCGCGCAAATCTGAGGCGATGACTTCAGCGACTTGGCGCCCAAGCGCAGTGGTTGATCCTGCTGCGGTTGACGCGTCAGCAGGCGTTGGCATTGCAGGCACTGCGATATTGAGGTCAGCCTGAATATCGCCCGTCACGTCAACGCTCAATTGCGCGAACGCAGGTTGGGCAAAGAAAATGGTCGCCATTAAGAACAAACGCTTCATCGGGATAATCTTCCATCGAAATTGAGCGGCTTCAACCATTTCCAGCCGTCATAGAACTGCGCGGGCAAATTAAACGGTGCTGCGCGACGAACCGCCTGAATCGCGCGATCAGCATGGAGTTTGGCTTGCGCGCGGTTGCTGTCATTGATCCCATCCTGCGTAATCACTTCGGGATCAGCGGCAAGCGAGCCATCCTTGTTAAGCCGCACACTGAGCCGCGTGATCAGCAATTCCGCATCAGCCCCTGATGGTGGCCGCCAATGCGGCTTGATCTGTGTGTAGATCAATGAATTGAGGCTGGCCTTTTGAGGGCCAGTCATCGCGGCGGCGGAAACGCCTGCGGGTTGAGCAGGCACCGTAGAGGGCGGCGTGACCTTGCCCGGTTTCGTCGGCTTGGCTTGGCTTGGTGTATCCGATAGGCCAGAAACGATGCTGTTTGAAAGCCCCGGTCTGCGGCGTGCCTCGGGATCAGCCTTAGCAACCTTGATTGGCTTAGTAATCGGCTTTGGCTTGGTTTCTGCCTTTGGTTTTGGCTTTGGCGCAGGCGTGAGCTTCGCAACGGGTTTGGGTTCAGGCTTTGGCTGAGGTTTTTCGATCAGCGGCGGTGGTGGCGGCGCAGCAATGATTGGGGCGGGCGCCGGCTCTGTAGGTGCAGGCTCGGCTTGTCGCTGGGCAGGGGCTGGCGGCGTGGGTGCTGGAGCCGCTGACTCGAGATCAACCTCAGTCGCAAGCGTGACTTCAACTGGCTGACTATCAAGTTTTGGCAGGTCTGGCGCACTCAACAGCCCAAGCGAAAGCGCTGCAAACAGGGCGACATGGCCAGCAATCGCGACACCCAGCCCGGCTTGTTCGGCGCGATCCATTATTCGCCGACGTCCCCGCTCGCGGTTGTAACGAGCGACACGCGGTTTAGGCCAGCGCGATTAAGCTCGCCCATAACACGCATGACTTCGCCGTAATCAAGCCCGGTATCAGCGCGAAGATAAATTTGGGGTGGCTTGTCCCCGCCACTGTCAGCAATCGCCGCAAGACGAAGCGGCAGATCGGCCATTGGCACGGCGGCTTCACCAATGAACAGCTTACCGTCCTGATCAAGCGAAAGCTGCACGGGCTTTTTCTCCTGCTCAAGCGCCTTGGCGCGGCTGTCTGGCAAGTTCACCGGAACCCCCGCAACCAGCAGCGGCGCTGTCACCATAAAAATGATCAGCAAAACCAGCATCACATCGACCATCGGCGTGACGTTAATTTCCGCCATCGGCGCGCGGCGATTGCGCCCACGCTGCGAAGGAAGCGGGCCCATCGACATTAGCGCTCTAATTCCAGTTCACGGCTGAGTGTTGCGTGGAATCCGTCGGCGAAGCGATTGAAGCGCGCCTCCATCCGGTTCATACTGTGGCTGAAACGGTTGTACGCCACCACCGCTGGGATCGCCGCGAATAACCCAAGCGCGGTGGCGAACAGCGCCTCAGCAATACCCGGCGCAACCACCGCGAGTGAGCTATTCTGCTCTGCGGCAATCGCGGTAAAGCTGCGCATAATCCCCCAAACGGTGCCGAACAGCCCAACGAACGGCGCAACACTGCCAACGGTGGCGAGAATATTCAGCCGATCAGACAGTCGATCAATTTCAGCAGCAATCGTCGCGCCCATCGCGGTTGCCAGCCGCGCGCGGGTGCCGTCACGGTCAACGATCTTGGCCTTGGTCGAACGCCGCCACTCAACCAAGCCCGCGTTAACAACCTTGGCACTCGGCACATCAAGCCCACGATTGGCCTCTTGAAATGCGTCAACATCCTCGGCTTTCCAAAAGTCACGCTCATAGCGATCAGACTCGCGCGTCACACGGCGCAGCTTCGTCCACTGGGCAATAATAATCGCCCATGTCCAGACGCTCGCGATGAGAAGCCCGATCATCACAAGCTTCACAATAATGTCTGCCTGAAGGAAAAGCGCAATCGGCGAAAGCGTGGTTGCATCCGTATTCAGTAAAACCGCGTCCAAAAATCTACTCCTTCAACAATCGCTCAAACGCCGCGATCCACGCCGCAGGCTGGCGCTTTGGCCGACCTTGGGGCGAAAGAAAAGCCGCTTTGACCTCCGCCTCGATCAACAATTGCGCACCGCGCATGACTCGTTGATGAATCGTGCAACCAACGGGGCGTACTCCCTCAACCGTGGAAACGATCAACAGATCGTCATCAAAGCGTGCCGGAGCCCTATATTTGATGTTAATCTCAGTGATTGCGTAAACACCCTCACCCGCTTCAAACAGTTCGCGCTGCATGATCCCCGCGCATTTGAGCATGTCAGAGCGCGCGCGTTCGAGGAAGCGCAGATAGTTGGCGTGGTAAACCAGCCCCGAAAAATCGGTATCTTCGAAATACACGCGCACCGCAAAATGATGGTCACGCCCGACGAAGTGGCCGGATAGCGTTTGCGTCTCAGTCATTGCCGTCGAATAATCCGTCCTGAATATCGGCAGGTGGGTTCAGCCCCAAATGCTTCCACCCCCGGCTGTTGAGGCAGCGCCCCCGCGCTGTCCGCGCGATCAGGCCGAGCTGGATAAGGTACGGCTCAATCACTTCCTCAACCGTATCGCGCGGTTCGGAAAGCCCAGCCGCCAGCGTTTCAACGCCGACCGGCCCACCGCGATAAACGTCCGCAATCATCATCAAATAACGGCGATCCATTGCGTCAAGCCCAAGCCCATCAACCTCTAACCGATTGAGCGACGCATCAGCAATTTTAGCCGAGACCATCGTTTCGCCCGCAACATTGGCAAAATCGCGCACCCTTCGCAGCAAACGTCCCGCAATCCGGGGTGTCCCGCGCGAACGCCGCGCAATTTCACGCGCGCCGTCCTCAGCGATTCCCAAATCAAGCAGCGCGGCGGCGCGGCGGACAACTTTTTCAAGCTCATCCACCGTATAGAAACTGAGCCGGACGGGAATCCCGAAGCGATCACGCAAGGGAGTCGTCAGCAAGCCCTGCCGGGTTGTCGCGCCAACCAGCGTGAACTTGGGCAAATCGATCCGCACTGAGCGCGCCGACGGCCCTTCGCCAATCATGAGATCAAGCGCGCGATCCTCCATCGCAGGATAAAGCACCTCCTCCACCGCAGGCGCGAGCCGGTGAATTTCGTCGATGAACAGGACATCACCGTCTTCAAGATTGGTGAGCAGCGCCGCAAGATCGCCTGATTTCGCAATTACCGGGCCAGAAGTTGCCCGAAACCCAACCCCCATTTCGCGCGCAATAATCTGCGCCAGCGTCGTCTTTCCAAGCCCCGGCGGCCCGAAAAACAACACATGATCAAGCGCATCGCCGCGTTGGCGCGCCGCCTCAATAAACACGCGCAGATTTTCGCGAGCCGCCTTTTGCCCCACGAATTCATCAAGCGATTTGGGACGCAGCGCGGCATCTACGTCTTCGGGACGACGCGCGGCGGTTAGGAGACGGTCATCGGTCATTGAACAGGGGTTTTGTAGCCAAACGATTCCAACCTTTCTGTTGCCCTTTCTGTTGCCGCCATAAGAGCCGGATCGGAGAATTTGTCACGATGTCTTAAAGCGACGGCCTCAAAGGATAAATTTAACATCTCACGCTCTGCCAAAAGTTGGAAGCCCTTCGAAGGCTTACCTAAAATCAAATCAGCAACACACTTCAGTTCACCATCTCGAACGATTTTTTGCCGCGTCCTTGCGAGGCGAATTGATTTGCCACGCTCGTCCGACAACGCGCCTTCAAGTGCGAAAATGCTTTGCCAAACATCGTGTTCAAATGTCCCAGGCTCTTGCGAAGGAAGCAGTGTATATAGACGGAGACGTGCCGCTCGCTCAACTTCAATATTACCCTTTTGTTTCGCATTTGCTGCGAGTCTCAAAAGTGCTTTGGGTTCATCAATTCGTGCCACTAATTCTAACGCTTTTTTTGTGTCTTCTTCAACGCTCACTTCACGGCCCCCAAAAACTCATCCTGCCCCAATTGTGCCTGACGCAATATGCCCGCCAGTGTCCCTGTTTTCAGTTCCTTGTGAAGCGGAACCACAGTCCCGACGCCGCCCCGCCGCATCACGACATGGCTGTCGCGCTGACGCACTTGAGCAAATCCTAATCTCTCCAATGCCTTAACAACATCTGATCCCGAAAGCAGGGGCAGTTTAGGCATGTTCAAGGATATTGAGCGTCGTCACCAGCGGGGCGGCACCAAAGGTCATTGGAAACTCTTCAAGATAAAGCTCAACCGCTTCCCGCAGATCGGCGAGTGCGCTTTCAATCGTATCACCTTGGCTCGTAGTGCCCGTTTCCGAATTATAGGCGACAAAGCCGCCCTCTTCAGCGTGGGTCAAAATCGCGGTTACTTGCATGGAATGTTTCCTTTGAATGGCGTTCTAACGCTTTGCCTTCATCAATGCCAGTTTTGCATCTCGTGAATGGTGAATGATCCTTACAATCAGCACCACATCATTCTCGTAATGATAGAAAATCCTGTGACTGCGGTGGATTGTGCAGCGGATTGTTTTGCCCAATTCCGGTTTGCCTGCACCAGCAAAAGGATGACGCCTTAACAGCGCAAACACTTCATTAAAGCCACGCGAATAGATATCAGCCACATCAGCGCCAAATTGTTCATCGCCATATTCGTCGATGTCTGCAAGATCGCGCTTCGCCGCTGCGCTCAGCCGAACTTCAGCCATTCCTTAGCCGACGCTCAGCAATGATGCTTTCGATCACCGCCTCAGGCTCTTCGTCGATAATACCTGACGCTAGTCCCTCTTCGATCAGTCCACGCAACCAAAGTGTTTCCTCGGTGGCATTATCCTGATCTCGGCGAACCAGATCGCGGACATAATCGCTCGCGCTGCTGTAACGCCCTTCTGCGACGCGGGCGTCAACCCAACTCTTGAGCGCGGGAGGAATTGATACATTAAGTTGTGTCATGGATTTAGTATAGAGAATTGCGCAGATTTGCACAAGCCAATCTGATTTTAGGTAGTGTCTCAGTTTGAAATTTGACGCATCGGCTATCGCATCCCGCGTCGGCTTCCTATATGCTTAGCGGTATGCAAAGGAAACCACATGCCTAAAGGCCCACGCGGACAAAAGCGCCCTGCCGATGCCATCGGACTTGCTGTGATGATCGGCAAGATCGCAACGGGTGAGATTGTGGAAAAGGTAGAGCCGATTGGTCAACCCGGCGGGCTGGCCAGATCAAAGGCCTTACCTCCTAAAAGGCGCGTCGAGATAGCAAAGAAAGCCGCAAATTCTAGATGGAAAAAAGATCAGACTGTCGTTGAGGCTGAGACTTCCGAACGTCAACTTTCTTAATTACACTCTGGCGAAGCGCCTCAAGCAAAACATAAGGCTCCATCAATGCCTCTGTGAACCGGAATGTGAACTTCCTAGTTTGACCATATTTCTGTAATATTTTGCTCCGCCCATCTTCACAGAACTCATTCAAATGATAGGAGAAGGCAGGGACGTCGTATTCTTGACCTGTTATTTCCTTGAGTTTTGCGGCAACGGCTTTGGCGTTAAATCGACCTAGCGGGTCTTTTTTGGCTAGCGCGCAACATGTGAGAACTTCGCGAAAGATATTGTCACGTCGTTCAGAATAAACCGCACGCTGATAAGCTTCTTTTATTGAATGATTTGCCTCTAAAAGAGCCCGCTCGGTCGCTTCTGTGACATCCGTTTCAGTAATCTGGAGCGACTTTCTGTCGCAGGCAGATTGCATGGCATGGAGTCCAATAAGGTGAGCGTAATGAGGAAGCCCTTTCGTGATAAATATACAATCCCAAAGCGCATCTGAGGTTATCTTCATACCCGCCCTTTGCAGCCTGAGCGACAATATGTCAGTTATCTCGCTATCCGACATTCTAGGCATTTCCACTTCGGAAATAGCCCTCCCAATTGACTCATGACCTTTCAACAAGTCTTCAACGGCGTCTGAAACCCCCACGATAAAAAATGTAGCTTTTACGGCTTCGTCAGATAATAATTTAATAGTATCTGATATTTTTACTTTAGTAGGATAATCTGTTATTCTATCAAATTCATCTATTACTATTATTGGAGTTGAGGCCATGGAGAAATTTTGAAATTCAAGTAAAACATCGTCAGGCGAAATCTCCCGCCCTTCATAATAGTCTGCAAGGCGTTTCTTGTCTTCTCCGTCAATAACGGTCATTCGTTTGAAAATTTTCATGATAATGTCGCGAAAAACATCACCTTCGGTTGCAGCTATCCTAATATAATGTATTGCATTAGGACTCTGATCAGCAACATATTTGAATATGCTCACTAGAGATGATTTTCCCACGCCCCGCTCACCGTAAATTACAGCATGGCTCCCTGCCAACCTAATCCGTTGAGTCAGTTTTTGAATCTGCTCGCTACGACCCGCAAACAGGTCTTGCTCTTTTATAGAGGTTCCGGGGGTAAAAAGAATCTCTGCCTCGTAGCGCAGAGCCTTCCAATCATCATCCCCCATTGAGCTTTCTGAACGAAGTGCAACTGACATAAACCCTCGCGAATCGCCGCTTAACTGTTAAATAGTGCTAAATAATGAGGGCGACGCTGTCAATCCGTGTTTTTATGCTTGCAAAATAGCAAAATATTCATTATGAAATAATTCATGAACAAGCTACCCCATGCCAAACGCGCTCAAATCCTCGCAATGTTGTGCGAAGGGTCATCAATGCGCTCAATCAGCCGCGTTGCCGATGTGTCGATCAACACGGTTTCAAAGATACTGGTTGAAGCTGGCGAGGCTTGCCTGATCTTGCATGACGAGACTGTGCGCAATGTGAAGGCGTCGCGTATTCAGTGCGATGAAATTTGGTCGTTCTGCCACGCCAAGCAAAAGAACGTTGCCGCTGCCAAGGCTGCGCCGGAAGGCGCGGGCGATGTGTGGACGTGGACAGCCATTGACGCGGATAGCAAGTTGATCGTGTCCTACTATGTTGGCGACCGTTCAGGCCAAAGCGCAATGTGTCTTATGGACGATCTACAGGCTCGCCTTGCCAATCGCGTTCAACTGACAACGGATGGTCACAAAGCCTATCTTGAAGCGGTCGAAGGCGTTTTTGGTGGCGATGTAGACTTTGCGCAGCTTGTGAAGCTGTACGGCCCCACTATCACTGCACCGGGCCGCTACAGCCCAGCGGAGTGCATCGGCGCAAAGAAGCTAGCACTGGAAGGCAACCCAGACATCAAGCATGTCTCGACAAGCTATGTCGAACGCCAGAACCTGACCATGCGCATGTCTATACGTCGCTTCACGCGGTTGACCAATGCGTTCAGCAAGAAACTCGACAATCACATTCACGCGCTGGCGCTCTATTTCGTGTTCTACAACTTCACCCGCATTCACAAAACACTGCGCATGTCGCCTGCTATGGCGGCTGGCGTCACTGACCGGCTGTGGTCGCTTGATGACGTGATTGCAAAGATTGATGAGCTTGCCCCGGCTCCAAAGCCACGCGGCCCTTACAAAAAGCGCGGCGATGAAATTTCAAGCTGAGACACTACCTGATTTTAAGCCCTCTCCAAAACCCGCTCCAGCACACGCCCGAATGTTTCGGCGTCCTGCGCGCCGGGGATCATGTATTTGCCGTCGATGATGAAGGCAGGAACGCCCGTGATATTCTGATCCTGCCAGTGTGCGACTTCGGCGTCCACCGTCGCAGCGTAGCGGCGGTCGGTGAGGATTGCCTTCCCTTCATCGCGGTCAAGACCAACGCCCTCAACCGCATCAAGCAAAACCGTGTCATCCGAGATATTCGCTTGATCCGTAAAATACGCCTGAAACAATGCGAGCTTGAGCGCGGTCTGTTTGCCGCACTCACCCGCCCAAGTCAGCAATTCATGCGCTTTGTGACTATTATAAATGCGACTATCGGGGCCATAGCGGAAATCAATGCCGAGCGCTTTTCCCGTATCAACCAGACGTATGCGGTTCTGGCTGCTTTGTTCAGGCGTCGCACCGTAACGTTCGCGGGTATAATCAGTGAGCAATTGCCCCTCAGGCGGTGTCGCGGGAGCCAGCTCAAACGGATGCCAACGGACAACAATATCCACGCGATCAGCAAGCGTTTCCGCTGCCGCCTCAAGCCCGCGATAACCGATGATACACCACGGACAAACAACGTCGGACACAATATCCACGGTCAGTTGGCGTCGCTCTGTCATAAATGTCTCCGCATGAGTGATTAGGGGGATATCACAATCATGCGACACCCTCAAATCAAGTCATTAATGCTACTGCGAATAAATCTCATAAAATAGTTGGTTACGGATCATTTAAGCGGTTGTTCTGGGGCTGGAATCGGCTTACGGCGTCGCCAAATTCCGTTACGACCCCAAGGAGGAACAATCATGGCACGCAAGAAAATCGCGCTGATCGGCGCTGGTAATATTGGCGGTACACTCGCGCATCTCTCGGCGCAAAAAGAGCTTGGCGATATTGTCCTGTTTGATGTGGTTGAAGGTGTTCCTCAGGGCAAGGCGCTTGATCTTTCGCAGTGCGGCCCGATTGAAGGCTATGATGCAAAAATCACAGGCTCAAATGATTATAAGGATATTGCCGGAGCCGACGTGATCATCGTTACCGCTGGCGTCGCGCGCAAACCGGGGATGAGCCGTGATGATCTGATCGGGATCAATCTGAAGGTCATGAAAGCCGTCGGCGAAGGCATCAAGGCCAATGCGCCGGGTGCTTTCGTTATCTGCATCACCAACCCGCTTGACGCGATGGTATGGGCACTGCGCGAATTTTCCGGCCTGCCGCATCACATGGTGTGCGGCATGGCGGGTGTGCTTGATAGCGCGCGGTTCAGCCATTTCATCGCCGATGAATTTGATGTTTCGATCCGCGATGTGAACACATTCGTGCTTGGCGGCCACGGCGATACGATGGTTCCAGTAGTACGCTACTCAACGGTAAACGGCATTCCCGTGCCTGATCTCGTCAAGATGGGCCTTTCTACGCAGGAGCGGATTGATGCAATCGTCAAGCGCACGCGCGGCGGTGGCGGCGAAATCGTTGCGCTGCTTGGGACGGGCTCGGCCTTTTATGCCCCCGCTGCCTCAGGGATCGCAATGGCTGAGGCTTTTCTGCGCGATCAGAAACGTATCCTGCCCTGCGCAGCCTATGTGAACGGCCAATATGGGCTTGACGATCTTTATGTTGGCGTTCCGGTGATGATCGGCGCAGGCGGCGTTGAAAAAATCATCGAGATTGAGCTTGATGTTGAGGACAAGGCCGGACTTCAGGTTAGCGTAGATGCGGTCAAGGAATTGCTGGTGGCGTGTCGGACAATTGATGGAAGTTTAACATGATTTTCCGCTCTTCAATCATCATAGCAGCTTTAGCATGGTCAAACCCAGCTTTATCACAGTCGGTTACTCTAACTGAGGGAAGGGGACGGCCGATAACCATCGGCATTGGCGAATCTTTTGGAAGTGAGCTGACACAGACTTCCATCGAACCGCAGGTTCTTGTTGATGAATTTAAGCGGCTATGTTTGCCTGATCCAGTCGGAGCATCAAAGCGATTTGAAGGATCTCCGCTTTCATTGCGATATAGTGAGGTAATTTTTCCGCCTAACGGCAAGCGAGCCGAAGTTCGCGTTCCGCGTTGGCGCGGACAATCTGCCGAGCTAACAATATGGGAAAATATCTATGGCGACCTAAAGGGGCAATTTATAATAATCAACGAGCGGGCATATCAAGTAACTGGCACTTATGGCCCATTTCGTGCTTCAAATAATCAGTGCAATCTAGTAGTTAATTTACCGAATTTTACTCAAATTATTAAACTAAGTGAAGCATTATCAAAAACCTTCGGTTTGGAAGGAAAATTAGTTGTAAAAGACAATTATGCTGATGGCCACTGGCAAGTTGGTACGACTTTAATAAATTTCACTGCACCAAAAACAAAATATGGTCGTTATCCAATCCATTTATCTGTACAGATCGCACAAAAGGGTAGCAAATGAGCATCCTCGTCAATAAAAACACGCGCGTTATTACCCAAGGGATGACTGGCGAAACCGGCACATTCCATACCGAACAGGCGCTGGCTTACGGTACGCAAATGGTCGGCGGGGTGACGCCGGGTAAGGGCGGCAGCACGCATATCGGTTTGCCCGTATTCAACACGGTGGCTGAAGCGGTTGCGAAGACGGGCGCTGACGCAAGCGTGGTTTATGTGCCGCCGCCGTTTGCGGCGGATTCGATCCTTGAGGCGATTGATGCTGAGGTGCCGCTGATTGTGTGCATCACTGAAGGCATCCCGGTGCTTGATATGGTCAAGGTCAAGCGCGCGCTTTCGGGTTCCAAATCGCGGTTGATCGGCCCCAACTGCCCCGGCGTACTCACGCCCGGTGAATGCAAGATCGGTATTATGCCCGGCAGCATTTTTTCAAAAGGGTCAGTCGGTGTCGTGTCGCGTTCGGGCACGCTCACTTATGAAGCGGTGTTTCAGACGACTGCTGAAGGACTGGGCCAAACGACCGCTGTTGGCATCGGCGGTGATCCGGTCAACGGCACAAACTTCATTGATGTGCTTGAGCTTTTCCTCGGTGATGACGCAACGACATCGATGATCATGATCGGTGAAATCGGCGGCAGTGCGGAAGAAGAAGCCGCGCAATTCCTGATTGATGAAGCCAAACGTGGCCGCAAGAAACCAATGGTTGGCTTTATTGCTGGCCTCACCGCGCCCCCCGGACGGCGGATGGGCCATGCCGGAGCGATTGTTTCAGGCGGCAAAGGCGGCGCAGAGGATAAGATCGCCGCGATGGAAGCGGCGGGCATCCGCGTTTCACCATCACCTTCCGAACTTGGCACGACACTTGCTGCGCTTTTGAAGGGGTAACCTTCCTTATCATTCCTCCCCAAGGAAAGAGTATATAATGGGTATCGAGAACCATAATTTCGAGAGCGAGCAAGGCCCAAGCTGGGCACGGCCAAATTGGCCCCCGTCGGCGACTGATGATCTGACGGCTGCACTTGATCCAACCCAAATGGCGGTTGAGATTAAGGCGGCGGCGAAGGCAGCAGGCAAGCCGCTGTCCGAAGGTGAAATTGAACGTGCGGCGCGCAACTCGATCCGGGCGATGCTCCTGATCCGCACCTACCGTGTGCGCGGGCATCTTTCAGCCAATCTTGATCCGCTCGGCCTCGCAAAGCAGGATGTACCGGCCGATTTGACGCCAGAATATCACGGGTTTGTCGGTGATGACCAAGATGCGCCCGTTTATGTCGGGCGCAACCTTGGTCTTGAATGGACAACAGTGCGTAAACTTGTTGAGATTTTACGCGCCAATTACTGCGGGAATGTCGGCCTTGAATATATGCACATCTCCGATGTTGAGGAGCGGCGTTTCTTCCAAGAACGGATGGAGGGTGCCGACAAGTCAATCGGGTTCAGCCCCGAGGGCAAGCGCGCGATCCTCGCCAAGGTGATTGAGGCCGAGCAGTACGAAAAATTCCTTGGCCGCAAATATGTCGGCACCAAGCGGTTCGGGCTTGATGGCGGCGAAGCGATGATCCCCGCGCTTGAAAGCTTCATCAAAACCGGCGGCGCGCTTGGTGTGCGTGAAATCGTGATCGGGATGCCGCACCGGGGCCGCCTAAACGTCCTCGCCAATGTGATGGCCAAGCCTTACCGGATTATCTTCCACGAATTTTCAGGCGGATCGGCCAACCCCGATGATGTTGGCGGATCAGGTGACGTTAAATATCATCTCGGCACCAGCACTGACCGTGAATTTGACGGCATCAAAGTGCATATGTCGCTCGTCCCCAACCCGTCGCATTTGGAAGCGGTTGATCCAGTCGTCCTTGGCAAAGTCCGCGCGAACCAGACGATGCGTGATGATCTCGCGAACCATGTTCAGGTGCTGCCAATCCTGCTCCACGGCGACGCCGCTTTTGCGGGCCAAGGGATCGTTTGGGAATGCCTCGGATTTTCGGGCATTCGCGGCTATAATACGGGCGGTTGCATCCACTTCATCGTCAACAACCAAGTGGGCTTTACCACCAGCCCGCAATTCGCGAGGAGCTCGCCCTACCCTTCCGATGTGGCGAAGGGTGTTCAAGCGCCAATTTTCCATGTCAACGGCGATGATCCTGAAGCTGTGACTTTCGCGTGTAAGCTCGCCATCGAATATCGTCAGACATTCCACCGCGATATCGTGATCGACATGTGGTGCTACCGCCGCTTTGGCCATAATGAAGGTGATGAGCCAAGCTTCACCCAGCCGCTGATGTACGCCAATATCAAAACACATCCGGCGGTTAGCGCGGTCTACGCCCCGCGCCTCATTGAACAAGGCATAATTGACGCAAATTGGGCCGAGGCACACGCCGCCAGTTTTGTTGCCCAGCTTGAAGAAGAATTTATCGCTGGCACCAATTACAAGGCGAATGAGGCCGATTGGTTCGGCGGGCGCTGGGCGGGGCTGAACAAGCCTGCCGATCCTGAAACCGCACGGCGCAATGTCGAAACCGGGATTTCGCGCAAGCTGCTCGAAGGGCTTGGCCGGACGCTGACGACGGTTCCAGATGGCCACCATATCCACCCAACGCTCGCCCGCGTGCTTGAAGCCAAGAAGGCGACATTTGCCAAAGGCGAAGGCCTCGACTGGGCATCGGGTGAGGCACTCGCATTCGGATCGCTGCTGTCCGAAGGTTACGGCGTCCGCCTTTCGGGCCAGGATTCAGGGCGCGGCACATTCAGCCACCGTCATGCCGTGTGGGTCGATCAAGGGACTGAGGCCAAATATATCCCGCTTTCAACCGTGCCGCATGGCCGGTTTGAAGTGCTTGATAGCCCGTTGTCAGAGTTCGGCGTACTTGGTTTTGAATATGGCTATGCGGGTGCTGATCCCAAGGCACTGGTGCTGTGGGAAGGCCAGTTCGGCGATTTTGCCAACGGCGCACAGGTGATGATTGATCAGTTTATCGCCAGCGGCGAAAGCAAATGGCTCCGCGCCAACGGCCTCGTGATGCTGTTGCCCCACGGTTATGAAGGCCAAGGGCCGGAGCATAGTTCAGCCCGGTTAGAGCGTTATCTTCAGCTTTGCGCCGAGGATAACATCCAAGTCGCCAACATTACGACGCCAGCCAATTATTTCCATCTCTTGCGGCGACAAATGCACCGGCCATTCCGCAAGCCGTTGATCATCATGTCACCAAAATCGCTGTTGCGGCACAAGATGGCG
>JAYTMV010000078.1:0-6977 GCA_043728175.1 Sphingomonadales bacterium | reverse complement strand
CGGTTTGGGTGTCCTCACGGGCGAGACGGGCGCTGGCAAATCGATCCTGCTTGATGCGCTTGGCCTTGCACTTGGCGGGCGTTCGGCAAGCGGGCTTGTCCGCCAAGGCGCTGCACAAGCCCAAGTCACCGCGAGTTTTGCAGCCACTGACGCCGCGCTTACGCTGCTGAGTGAGAGTGATCTGAACATCGAACCCGGTGAACCGCTCATCGTCCGCCGCACCGTTAAGGCCGATGGCGGCAGCCGCGCCTTTGTGAATGATCAGCCCGTGTCCGCCGCGTTGCTGCGCGATCTCGGTAACACCCTCGTTGAAATTCACGGTCAGCATGATGATCGCGGTTTGATCAACCCACGCGGCCACCGCGCGCTGCTTGATAGTTTCGCGCGCGCCGATACGGCTGGCGTTGCCAATGCGCAAGCCGCGATGCGCGAGGCCGATACCGCGCTTGATGCCGCAATCGCTGCGCTCGATACCGCCTCACGAGACCGCGAATGGCTTGACCATGCGGTTGAGGAACTCCGCGCCTTCGCGCCCGAAGCCGGCGAGGAGGAGATTCTCGCCGAGCGGCGCGCGGCGATGCAGCGCGGTGAACGCGTCGCGGCTGATCTCGGCGATGTCGTTGATATCATCGAAGGATCGGACGGCGCGCTGAGCAAACTCCGCCAAGCCGCGCGTGCGCTTGACCGGATCGCACGCGAACATCCGTCTTTGAGTGAAGCCCTCGCCGCGATTGACCGCGCGCTGATCGAAGGGAGCGTTGCCGAGGAGCAATTGCGAGAGGCGGCGCGGCTGCTCGTCTATGATGCTGCCGTGCTTGAGGCCGATGAAACCCGGCTGTTCGATATGCGGGCCTTGGCGCGCAAGCACCGCGTGCAGCCCGATGATCTCGCCGCACTCACGCTCCAACTCGCGGCAAAACTCGAAGCAATCGAGGCCGGTGATGCCGGGCTGGCGGCTTTGCAGAAGCGCTGTGCGGAGGCGCGTGCGGCTTACAACGCCGCCGCTGACGCGCTCACCGCAACGCGCACAGCGGCTGCGGCAAAACTTGACACAGCGGTTGCAAATGAACTCGCCCCGCTCAAGCTTGACGCCGCGCGTTTCCGCACCGTCATCGCTCCGCTGCCCGACACTGCATGGGGGCCATCGGGCAAAGACCGCGTCGAATTTGAAATCTCGACCAACCCCGGCGCGCCCTTCGCCCCAATGATCAAAATCGCCAGCGGCGGCGAACTCTCACGCTTCATTCTCGCATTGAAGGTCGCGCTCGCCGAGGAAGGCGGCGCTGCCACGATGATCTTCGATGAAATTGATCGCGGCGTCGGTGGCGCGGTGGCGAGCGCCATCGGCGAACGGCTCGCGCGGCTCTCACGCGGCAGCCAATTGCTCGTCGTCACCCATTCCCCCCAAGTCGCGGCGCGCGGAGACACCCACTGGATGATCGCCAAAAGCCATGACGGCGTCGTCACCCGCACCAGCGTCCGTCCACTCGATGACAGCGAACGCCGCGAAGAAATCGCGCGGATGCTGTCAGGCGCGGAGGTGACGAATGAAGCGCGGGCGCAGGCGGTGAGATTGTTGGAGGTGGTGTGAAGTGGAGATAAGTAACCTTATTGGTATCTACGGCGCAGTACTGGCTACAGGGCTTGCCGTAATTCAATACCGACAATCGCAACGCAGTCAGGAACGCTTTGCTATCGATGTTTACGACGTATTCTCAGCGCCGCCTAGCCATGTTGAGATCACTATAACAAACGTGTCGACCAGCAAAGCCTACGTGAAATTCGTTGGTATAGGAATTGGCTGCCGAACTTGGCTACGCCCTTGGAAGTTGTCCCGACTGGATATGATCGGCATGAATGCTTGCCAAGGCGACTGTCTGACAAAAAAAGGGGTCGAGGATGAACTCGAAGCAGGGCAATCAATTGACGCTTATGCTGACGCTGCGACTTTTGCTCACATAATCACACCGGGGCCATCTTTGAGAAAAGGCTTCGGTTGGAAGTGGATAATAGAAATCGACCATAGTCTACCGCCATATAACAGCAGACGCATTATGAAATGGGGCATAAACAAGCGAAGTTTCCTGGTCTCGAAAAAATGAGCCACGCCGAAGCCGCCTATATGTCAGCGCGACCAACGATGTGCGCGGGCCTAATCAGCGCAATATTCTTCGCGATTGCATGTGCGGGTTGTGGAATGCTCATCCTGTTCGGATTTGTCTGCGTCCTTTCGTTGAAGGGTAACGACATTGATTGGCAGGAAGGACTGTCTATGATGTGGGTGCCATTCGCGCTATTTTTAGGCATCAACAACGCAAAGATCGCGTGGCGATTTGCCTACACGCCGCGTTGGCGCGCTGCCGGATTGTATCTTCTGATCTCGTGCTTGGTGCTTGCAGCAAGCCCTTTTATGTGGATCATGTGAACCTGTTGCACGAACCAGTTTGACGTTATATAAGACGTCATGATCGTAATCGATACCAACATTTTGGTTGCGGCGCTGTGGTCAAAAACTGGCGCGTCAAACAAGATATTGACGATGGCATTACGTGGTGAAATTCAGATCGCTGTCTCTGTGGCGCTGGCACTCGAATATGAGGATGTGTTGAAACGAACGAAAATGCGTGAGGCAAGTTGGGCAAGTTTGAATGAGCTTGATGATGTGCTTGATGCGTTATTGGGGGTTGCAACTCGCGCGGCACCCATCACGATTAACATCCGGCCTAAACTCAGCGACGCTGATGATGATATGGTGCTTGAATGCGCGCTTCAAACGCAAGCGCAGACGATTGTGACAATGAATGTGCGTGATTTTTCGATTGTTAAAACGCAGTTCGGAATTGATATTATGCAGCCGGGAGTATTTCTCGCTAGCCTGATTGGAGGTCGGTTATGACAAATTATCCGCTACGCCTGCCTGATCATGTCATGTCGGCGGCAAAGGAATTAGCAGCGAAGAATGGCGCGTCGCTTAACCAGTTTCTTGGCTCAATTATCGCAGAGAAAGTTGGCGAAATGCACGCGTTTGATTATATTGAGCGCCGCGCTGCACGCGGAAATGTCAAGGCTGCGCTCGCCGTTCTCGCCAAGGCACCAGAGCGGTCGCCGCTTCCCGGCGATGAGATAAAGTCTTCAAATAACCTATGACCCAAGCCGAAGCCGCCAATGAACTGATGCGTCTGGCCAAGGCGATTGCGTATCATAACGCGCGTTACCACACCGATGATGCGCCGGAGATTAGCGACGCCGAATATGATGCGCTCGTCCGCCGCAACAGCGCGCTTGAGGCCAAATTCCCGCATCTCGTGCGCGCCGATAGTCCGAACAAAGCGGTCGGCGCGGCCCCGGCTTCGCATCTTTCCAAGGTCAGCCATGCCAAGCCGATGCTCAGCCTCGACAATGGTTTTAGTGACGGCGATATCGCTGATTTTGTCGGACGGGTGCGGCGGTTTTTGAACCTTGCCGATGATGCGCCCGTCGCGCTCACCGCCGAGCCAAAGATTGACGGGCTGTCGTGCGCGCTGCGCTATGAAAACGGGGTACTGGTGCAGGCGGCCACACGCGGCGACGGTGCTGTGGGTGAGGATGTGACCGCAAATGTCGCGACGATTGGCGATATCCCGCAAACCTTAAAGTCCTCTCCCCTTCAGGGGAGAGGAGGGAGCAGCGAAGCTGCGGAAGGAGAGGGGGCTGTTGCAAACACGGACGGCGACCTTGTTTACAGCCCCCTCTCCCCGGCCCTCTCCCCTGAAGGGGAGAGGGGGATATTTCCAGACATCTTCGAAATTCGCGGTGAGGTTTACATGGCGAAATCGGACTTTGAAGCGCTCAATGCGGCCCAAGAGGCAGCGGGGGAAAAGCTGTTTGCCAATCCTCGCAACGCCGCCGCAGGCTCGCTGCGCCAGAAAGACCCGACCGTCACCGCCGCGCGCCCCTTACGCTTTCTGGCGCACGGCTGGGGAGAGGTTTCAGCACTACCCGCCGAGAGCCAGTACGGCGTGATGCGCACGATTGCCGATTGGGGGCTGCCGGTGTCGGACGCGCTGGTTCAGGTCGATTCGGTCGATGCCCTCATCGCGCATTACCGCAGCATTGAGGCCGCCCGCGCTGATCTGCCCTTCGATATTGACGGTGTCGTTTATAAGGTTGATCGGCTTGATTGGCAGGCGCGGCTTGGCTTTGTGGCAAAGGCACCGCGCTGGGCGATTGCGCACAAATTCCCCGCCGAACAAGCGCAAACGACGCTACTCAGCATCGATATTCAGGTTGGGCGCACGGGCAAGCTTACCCCCGTTGGGCGGCTTCAGCCGGTGACCGTTGGCGGGGTCGTCGTCTCGAACGTCACGCTTCATAACCGCGATGAGATTGCGCGCCTCGGTGTGCGCCCCGGTGACCGCGTCGTGGTGCAGCGCGCGGGCGACGTTATCCCGCAGATTGTCCGCGTGCTGAGCGCGGAAGAGGAGCGCGACGCCTTCGCCTTCCCCGATCATTGCCCGGTAGAATTCGGCGGCTGCGGCTCCGAAGCAATTGCCGAAGAGGGCGAAGTTGACGTCCGCTGCACCGGCGGCCTGATCTGCCCCGCCCAGCGGATCGAACGGCTCAAACATTTCGTCAGCCGAGGTGCGCTTGATATTGAGGGGCTAGGGGAAAAGACGATCGAGGAGTTCTTTGAGCTTGGCTGGCTCCACAGTCCGGCGGATATTTTTCGTTTGAAAGCCCGCAAGGCCGAAATCCTTGGCCGCGAAGGCTGGAAGGAAAAATCGGTTGATAATCTGATCGCCGCGATTGAGGCCAAACGCGCGCCCGATCCGATCAAATTCCTGTTCGGGCTTGGCATCCGCCATGTTGGTGCTGGCACTTCAAAGGATCTTGTTCGGGCGTTCGGCAGCGTTGAGGCAGTGGCCGAAATGGCGAGGCGCGACGGCGCGGCGGAGGAATTGACCCAAGTGGAAGGTATCGGCCCTGTCGTCGCCGAGGCGCTGATCGATTTTTTTCATGAGGCGCACAACCGCGAGGTTTGGGATGATTTGCTCAGCGAAGTCAGCCCGCCCGCCTATGTTTCCAATATCCGGGCATCTTCAGTCAGCGGCAAAACCGTGGTGTTCACCGGCAGCCTCGAAACGATGAGCCGCGACGAGGCCAAGGCGCAGGCCGAGGCATTGGGCGCGAAAACCGCTGGTTCAGTCAGCGCGAAGACTGACTTGCTTGTGGCAGGGCCGGGGGCTGGATCGAAACTTAAAAAAGCCGCTGATCTTGGCATCGAAGTGATTGATGAGGCTGGCTGGGCCGCCATCGTCGCGGCGGCGGATTAGCCCCGCCCAATCGAGGTATAATCAAACCCCGCGCGCTCCGCATCCTCGGCCTGATAAATATTGCGCAGGTCAACCAGACAGCGTGTCCGCATCAGCGCACCCAATCGTTCAAGATCAAGTGCGCGGAAAGCATCCCATTCGGTTACAATTGCAACGGCATCAGCGTCCTCCGCAACATCGTAAGCGCTGCTGACGAATTCGACGCCGGGCATTATTGCACGCGCGACATCCATCCCCTCAGGATCGAATGCACGCACATTTGCGCCGCCGTCGATCAGCGCCTGCACAATCGCGAGCGAAGGTGCATCGCGCATGTCATCAGTATTTGGCTTGAACGTAAGACCAAGCAAACCAACGGTTTTTCCGCGCGCATCGCCGCCCATTGCGGTGATAATCTTGCGCCCCATCGCACGCTTGCGGCTGTCATTGGCCTTCACCACAGCCTCAACAATGCGGACGGGCGAATCGAAATCTTCAGCCGTTTTGAGCAGCGCCAGCGTATCCTTGGGGAAACATGAGCCGCCATAGCCGGGGCCAGCATGAAGGAATTTAGAGCCGATCCGGTTATCAAGCCCAATCCCCCGCGCGACATCCTGCACATTGGCGCCGACAACTTCGCACAGATCAGCCATTTCATTGATGAAGGTAATTTTGGTCGCCAGAAACGCGTTGGCGGCATATTTGATCAGTTCAGCAGTGCGCCGCGCGGTGAAGAGGATCGGTGCTTGATTGAGGAACAGTGGGCGGTAAATATCGCGCATCACACCGCGCGCGCGCTCATCCTCGGTGCCGATGACGATGCGGTCAGGCCGTTTGAAATCGCCAATAGCCGCACCTTCGCGCAGGAATTCGGGGTTAGAAACAACCGCCCACTCAAGTGCTGGCGCGGCCTCACGCAGGATACGCTCAACTTCATCGCCTGTGCCGACGGGTACAGTTGATTTGGTAATGACCACCATGGACTTGGTCGCAGCGGCGGCAATATCGCGCGTCGCCTGATAGACGTAGCTCAAATCAGCGTGGCCATCGCCGCGCCGTGAGGGTGTGCCCACCGCGATAAACACCGCATCGGCATCCGAAACCGCAGTCGCGAGTAAAGTTGAAAAGGACAATCGCCCCGCATCGACATTGGTTTTAACGAGTGCATCAAGTCCAGGCTCAAAAATCGGCATGACGCCGTCATTCAGCGCATCAATTTTGCTCTGATCAAGATCAACACAGACGACATCATGGCCGAAATCGGAAAAGCAGGCCCCCGACACAAGGCCAACATAGCCCGCACCGATCATCGCAATTTTCATATATGATATGTCCTAAACAACTGCGCCGCCAATAGCGGTACACACGCGCTCCGCACAAACGAAAAGAGCCGATCTTGCGACCGGCTCCTCACGTTTAATCCCAAAGGATTAAAAGACTTACATGCCTGAACCCGGGCCGTATGTGATTTCCACACGACGGTTTTGGAGTTCACGAACGCCGTCTGCGGTTTCAACGCGTGGAGCGCTTTCACCAAAGGCTTGCGTGCTGACAACACCACCGGGGATGCCGCGACCTTCAAGATAGGCGCGAACCGAAGCGTTGCGACGCTCGGAAAGGCCAACGTTGTAGGCGAGACCACCCGACTTATCGGCGTGACCAGCAAGCATAACCTGTGCCTGACCG
>JAYTMV010000077.1:0-15089 GCA_043728175.1 Sphingomonadales bacterium | reverse complement strand
TAACGCACCAACCACCCAGTCATATCGGTAGAGTATAAGCTATTTTTAAGCGCCAACGCGCTGTCCCCTATTTAACCCCGGTTTTCCGGTGAACGCTGCGATATGCAAGCACATATTACGGGAACCAACATCGCCCAAGATCGTTCCCGTTTATATCAATTTCATTTGACCAAGGATTGAGCGTTATGTCGAATTCTGCTTTAAACCAAGCTCCAAAAATATCAGCCCTTAAAACTGGCATCAGCAAAACCGACACAAAGGTGGTTGCCGAGGCGGTTTCAGATGCACTCGCCGACAGTTTTACGCTTTATCTCAAAACGCTTGGCGTGCATTGGAACGTTGTGGGTGCATCCTTCTACGGCCTCCACAAACTTACCCAAGCGCAATATGAAGACCTTGATGCCGCAATCGACGCGATGGCCGAACGCATTCGTGCGCTTGGTCATCTTGCGCCTGCGAGCTTTGGCGATTTTGCCAAACGCAGTGTGCTCAAGAGCGAGTCTACAATCGCAACGGCCGATGAAATGATCAACGAATTGGTTGCCGACAATGAAGCAATCGCGCGCCGGATGCGCGAGGCCGTCAAAGTTGCCGACGAGGCTGATGATGTTTTCACTGCTGACATGCTCACCGCGCGTATTGGCGTCCACGAACAAAATATCTGGATGCTAAGCGCGCATAATGCTGGCTGATCCCAAAATGCCACACATTCAAAATCTGTCTGATTGATACAAAGGAAATAACGTGCAACTGCACAACACACCCCCAACGGACGGTGCTTTTGGTATGACAGGTAAACTTGATCCAGTACGTAATGGTGCAAAAGATCGATCATCTGCAAAACCGGGGTGGGCCGACGGTCTCCAAAAGCTCTACGATTCGGTTGTTGATGAGCCTCTCCCCGACGCATTCGAGGAGTTGCTTAGAAAACTGGATCAAAGTGATGATAGCTGAAACCAGCACGGATCAATCACGGTCTGCCGACTTCAAACGGCGTCTGGCTGATGTCATCCCGCATCTCCGCGCCTTTGCACGCGGACTATGTGGCCGGCCCGATATGGCAGATGATCTTGTTCAGGAAACGATGCTCAAAGCATGGTCAGCGCGTGAGCGATTTGAAGAGGGCACGAACATGCGTGCCTGGACATTCGTGATTTTACGCAACACCTATCTTTCAGAAATCAGGCGCAATCGCTTCACAGGCGATTATGACGAGAGCGTTGCCGAGCGGATCATGGTCGTGAAAGCAGATCAAGAAGGCCCAATGCACCTTGCTGACCTTCACCGCGCGCTGCTCAAACTGCCGCAGGAACGACGCGAGGCCTTGCTGCTTGTTGGTGCCGGTGGCTTTAGCTATGAAGAAGCGGCTGCAATCTGCAACTGCGCGGTTGGCACTATGAAAAGCCGCGTTGGCCGCGCACGCGCCGCACTCACCCGAATGCTCGAAGGTGATGATATGCCAGCCTATCACGCATCTGACACCCGCACCGCCCATGCTGATATTATTGCGGAAATGAACTTAGTCGCTGGCCGGGCCGCTTAAAGGCCGCCCGGCCAGCGCAGAATTGGTTCAAGAGCGCGGGTAAACCCACGCCGTTTCGCGGGCAAAATTCTCATTTGCAAATGACCAGTTGAACAGTTTCTCAACGACGGCTTTTACATATTTGGGTCGTTCATTTTGTTGATCAAGATAATAAGCATGTTCCCACACATCAATCGTCAGCAGCGGCTTGACACCAAGCGTCAGCGGCGTTCCCGCGTCATGCGTTTCGAGTAGAGCTGGCTTATCTTCACTCATCACCAGCCACACCCACCCTGATCCGAAATGCGCCTCAGCCATCATCGCCATTTCGGCGCGAAGTTGATTAAGACCACCAAATTCTGAAACAATCGCAGTTTCAAGTTTGGGGTTGGGTGCGGCCTGCTTTTCGGGCGCGATACTCTCCCAATAAAAGGCGTGGTTCCATGCCTGCGCCGCTGGGTTAAATAGCTCGGTATCACCGTCTTGTTCAGCCGCCATGATAATTTCTTCAAGCGAGGCGCTATCAAGGCGCCCGCCCTCAATCGCGGCGTTGGTTTTATCAACATAGGATTTCTGGTGCTTGCCGTGATGAAGCGTTACGGTTTCCGCTGAGATATGCGGCGCAAGTGCAGCCGGAGCAAAGGGTAGTTTTGCAAGGATAATCGACATTTTTAGGGTTCCTTCTGTCTCTAATCTAACATTTGAGATCAATCAAAGTTGCAGTCGCCATAAAAAAGGGCGGCCGTAAAAAAACGACCGCCCCGGTTTTTCAACTGGCTCAGTTGAACTTACTTGCCATCAGCCGCATTGCGAACGGCATCAGCCTTATTTTCCATCGCATCGGCTTTCATCTCAGCCGCATCGCGCATGGCACCCGCCTTATTTTCCATATTTTGCTCAGTCGCTGAGTCCACGCCGTCAGCCTTATTATCCATCATGTCAGCCTTGCTTTCCATAGCGTCAGCATTGATGTCTGCGGCGTCACGCGTAACGTCAGCCTGATCTTCCATCTTGTCAGCGGTCACTTCGGCTTCCTGCTCAGCCTTTGTTCCGCAAGCCGAAAGTGTCAGGCCAAGAGCAACTGCACTCGCGGCGATTGCGATTTTTTTGATATTCTGATTCATAATAATTCCTTCAATTAAAAATAAACGGGTTTAACGAACCGACCCGCGACGGATAAGGTTAACGATCCCGAGCAGTACGACCGCACCGAGAAACGAAACAAACAGCGATTTAATATCAAGCGCGCCCGACGTAATCGGCGATCCACCAATCAGCGGCGTGATAAGGAACCCTGCGAGCATCGCGCCGACAATGCCAACCACGATGTTGAGGATAATGCCTTGCTGACCATCAGTGCGCATAACCATGCTTGCAAGCCAGCCGAGCACGCCGCCAACGACGAGGAGGATAATAAGGTTCATGATGTTTCTCCGTTTGTGATGGGAGGATAACTGTCTGTGAGGTGAACGGTTCCCACGGCTTTGCTAAAAAGCGACGAAAATGCGCTGGAACCAAAGCGAAGACGGTGTGTTGAGTGGGTGAACAAGGATATAATTTCATGCAGAATATTCAGGACGACCCGGTTAAGCTCACCAGCACTGAGGCCCGCGCAGGCAGGACACCGCACATCGTGCGTTATGTGCTTGGGTTTTCGCTGCTATTGACAGTTATCGGAATGGTGGCCGTCTTGGGCTTCGGATTTACGCTAACAGGGGCGCTTTGAGCGAGTGTAGGGGCATAGCTTCTTAATCAACCCAAAATGACTGTAAGCACATTCCGAAGTAATTTTTGATCAGCTCGATCAAGGGTACCAAGCGTTCGGATTACCAGTCGCTTTTCGAATGTCGCAAAAACAGGCTTGATCGCCGATGGTTTAAGCAGACCCGCCGTTTCCCAAGCAGAAACCCAGACTTCGCCAAAAGCCGCATGAGGCTTCAATTGACTGGTAATGGCCATCATGATGATATCGGGCTTAATGCGATTATAGGCGGATGAGCTTACGACAACAGCGGGGCGTTGTTTGTTGCTTGTCTGGTCAGTGAATGGGAAGGGCACAAGGACAATGTCGCCAAACGCAAGCTTTGCGTCAGAGAGCATCGTAGACATCATCCTCGGGGTTATTCCAGACAGCGGCGAAGGCAGGCGCACTTATGGCTAGCGCGGCATCGCGGACTTTGTCACTTTCGCCTGCGCTGACGATATCGACAAAATCCTCGACTTCGGCAATCAATCGCTTTGGAAGCGCGCCAATTTTCTTAATCAGACGTTGCGACAAAACATTACGATCAGGCTTTGCTGATTTGGGGCTGGCACTTGCCATCAGAGACTCCTTTTGATGTGGTTCTAACCCAATCACTCAAGAGGTGCATGTGTTTTTTGCCGTGGTGCTTCGAGCATCTTTGTGGCCTTTGTGGCTTTGTGTGAAAATATATGGCTCATCGGTTATGTGATGTATGAATTTAGAGAGAGCGCCATCACAGTTTGGGATGCAACACCTAGTCAGGCGGAAAACTAAGGGCAGATTAGCTTTGGTGTCCTGAGTAATTTACCTACTTCTTGCCCTTTGGCACGTTCAGAATTGCCGCAATTTCTGGCTCATTTGAAAGAGTATCAATACCACTTTGCCGCAAGTCGGCGTGATTCGGCTGCGCGACCAAATGAAAGTGAGTGACGAACGATGCAACGCGGTTTAGGCTTACCGTTACCTCTTGGAAATCCAATGCCTTATAGATTATTATATCACTGTAAATTGGCAGTGGGTGATTGAGACCTGACTCCCTACCCCCTGCCCAGTTAGTGAAAAAGGACTCCCAGTCCTGTCGTTGTAAAACTCTTTGCTTAGGTGACATTAGCAACAGGGCATTTGGTATCTCATCTGCCCACCCCCAGCTCCAATGAGCAATCTTGTTACGCTCAGATGAGCAAGTTTCGTAAATCTTCATGATCGCTAAAAATAGCTTATAACAATCTTCGTCCAAAACATCCTGCGCAACTGATTTTATAGCTTCACGTTGAACGCCGCTTGCTTTTAGAGAATTATACATTGCAACAACAGGTGACGAAGCACCGCTTAACATAACAGCCAGTAGACCACCCATAGCCGATTCAATTTCGGCGAAATTCGCGATAACATTCATAGCCGCAGAAGCAATTTCAGGCTCACGCAGAACTGTATCCGGCCCAAAGTTGATGACGCACGAATAACCGGCCTCCTGCATCGTTTGAGTCGGCATCACCCCAACCCCGCACACGCCTTCTCAAGCCACGCCTTCGCATCGCCCTCCAGCTGCGGCCCCACAACCTTCAGCACTTGCGCGTGATAGTCATCCCACCAGCGGAGTTCATCGCGGGTCATGATCGCGGTATCGACCAGCGTCCGGTCAATCGGGGCGAAGGTCAGCGTCTCAAACCCAAAGTAACGCCCCTCCGCGCCCGCAACCTCCCGCTCCTCAACCAGCACAAGATTCTCGATGCGGATGCCGTATTCGCCCGTCTTATAATATCCCGGCTCGTTTGAGAGGAACATGCCGGGGAGCAGCGGCTCATCAGTGCCTGCTTGCCCGCCTGAGAATTTGCCGATCCGCTGCGGGCCTTCATGCACCGCGAGGAAGCTACCAACGCCGTGGCCAGTGCCGTGGGCATAATCAACGCCTGCCGCCCACAGGTGCATTCTTGCAAGTGTATCCAACTGCGCGCCGCGTGTTCCTTCTGGGAAGGTCGCGCGTGCTAGTGCGATATGGCCTTTCAGTACGCGGGTGAAGCGGTCTTTCATTTCCGCGCTTGGCTCTCCCGGCCCCACCCAGACGGTGCGGGTTACGTCAGTCGTGCCGTCCAGATATTGCCCGCCCGAATCGACCAGATAGACGCTTGAGGGATCAATCCGACGGTTGGTGGTTTCATCAACCTTATAATGGCAAATCGCGCCATTGGGGCCCGCGCCTGAGATGGTATCGAATGACAAATCCTTGAGCTTGCCCGTCGCCACGCGGAAATCGCGGAGCTTGGCGGCGGCGGAAAGCTCAGTCAGTTCGCCCTTGGGGGCTTCGCCTTCAAGCCAGTGGAGGAAGCGGCTGAGCGCGGCCCCATCACGTTTTTGCGCGGCGCGGTGCCCGGCTTGTTCAACCGGATTTTTCTGCGCCTTGGGCAGGATCGTTGGATCGCGCAGCGGCACAATCTGCGCGCCGCCCGCCGTGAGCCGATCAAAGATTGCGGCAACCGCGCGGTCGGGGTCAACCGCAATGCGCTTGCCCTTCATCGCTCCGAGCGCAGGCGCAAACGCCGAACGCGGATGGACGCGCACGGCATTGCCAAGATGCTGACGCACTGCATCATCGACTTTCTCCGGTTCAACATAAAGATCCGCCGTGCCGTCCGCGCCAAGCATCGCAAACGATAGCGCAACGGGGGTGTGCGACACATCTTCCCCGCGAATATTGAACGTCCACGCGACGGAATCGAGTGCTGAAATCACAGCGGCATCAAGCTGATGCTGGGTCAACCAATCAGCGACCGCCGCGCGTTTCTGCGCCGATGACTGCCCGCTATATTGATCCTCAAGCGCGATCATTTTCGCATTCGATGGCGCTGGCTGTTCAGCCCACACCGCGTCCACCGGATTGCGATCAACCGCGATCAGCTCAGCGCCTTTTTCAGCAAGCGCCTTGGCCGCTGCCTCTGCCCATCCTTTGGTGTGTACCCACGGATCATAGCCAATCCGTCCACCAGCCGCCGCATGTTCGGCAAGCCAATCGGCGATGCTCGTTTCAGGCACGCCAACATATTGCCAGTGTTTGCCGTCGACCTGCTCACGCACTTGGATCGTGTAGCGGCCATCGGTAAAAATCGCGGCCTCTTCACTCATTACTACAGCGGTTCCGGCTGATCCGCCAAAGCCCGTCAGCCAGCCAAGCCGCTGGGCATATTCGCCGACATATTCGGACATATGTTCATCACATATCGGCACGACAAAACCGTCGAGGCGGTCAGATTTTAACTGTTCACGCAGCGCGGCGAGGCGATCTTCGTAGGTGGACATGGCTATTGTGGCTCCCAGGGGTTGAGAAGTTTAACGCCAAGCGGCGCGAAATCGGCGGTGTTGCGGGTAACAACCGTAAGATTATGGACTAATGCCGTGGCGGCAATAAAGGAATCAAGTTCGGGGCGCGGATCAGGGACATGCAATGCGGCGCACTGCGTCACCACCGCCTGATCAATGTGAAGAATGCGTCCGGCGAGCGAGGGGATCACCGATTGATCAAGCCAAACGCGAAGCATGTTGCCTTGGCTGGCGTCCTTGCGCGCCATGCGCCTTTGGCCGCGTTCAAGCTCAAGCAAAGTGATCACCGAAATAAATTGAAGCTGGCTGGAGATTTTCTTTGCCCAAGCGGCAACTTGAGCACTCCCCTTGCCAGTCCCGATCCGGCGAAATTCGGACAGAACATTGGTATCGATCAGATACATTAGGAAAGATCAATCTCACGGTTTGAAATCTCTTTTGATCGCGGAAGCAGCCAGTCTTCATCAGCAATATGGGCAGTCTCAGGGCTGGCAAGAAGTTCGGCAAGGCTAGGCTCCTTGCCAAGCAGCCGCCGATACTCGTCGTGGGTCAGAAGGACATGCTCAAATTTGCCGCGCTCAGTGATGAACACCGGCCCGCTGCGCGCCGCGCGCTTGGCCCGACCGACGTCTTGATTAAATTCGCGGCTAGAGAGAGTCGTTATTCCCATAATGTAGCAACATTACTACATTCTCAGTTTATGGTCAATCTTTGCACTCTGCTGACAAACGGCTAGACCCGCGATTATGACACATCGATTCCTCATCGTGCTTGCCGCTGCCTGCGTTCTTGCTACCCCCACCCTTGCCCAGAAAGCCCCCCAGAAAGCTCTAATGACTGATATTTCAAAGCCGCCCATCGCCGCCAAAAAGCCCCACAACTACACCCGCCACGGCGTTACCATCGGCGATGATTATCATTGGCTCAAAGATCAGGGCTATCCCAAGGTCGATGACGTTCCGGTGCTTGATTATCTCAAGGCCGAAAATGCCTATTTCGAGGCACAGATGAAGCCCCACGCCGCGCGGGTCGAAACGATTTTCGCCGAGATGAAGGCGCGATTGAAGGAAGACGAATCGACCGTTCCGCAAAAGGACGGTGCGTATTTCTACTGGGAGACATACGAAAAAGGCGCGCAGTATAAAAAATGGATGCGCAAGCCAGTCGCTGGCGGCCCCGACGAAGTGCTGCTTGATGAGGCCAAGCTCGCCGAGGGCAAGGAATATTTCCGCCTCGGCGCACTCAGCGTGAGCCGCGATGACCGGATGATGGCGTATTCGACAGATACCGATGGATCGGAGCGTTTCACCGTCCGTTTCCGCGATCTGACGACGGGCAAAGAGCTTCCCGATACGATCCCCGGCATGAACGGCAGTCTGGTTTTCAGCGCCGATGGCAAGCACTTGCTCTACACCCCGGTTAATGAGCAGTGGCGTTCCGAAAAAGCGATGCTCCATACGCTTGGTACGCCAGTCTCGGCAGACAAAATCCTCTACAAAGAGGCTGACCAGGGCTTTCAGGTCGGCATCAGCAGCACGCAGTCAGACAAATATATTGTCCTCTCAACCGGCGATAACGCAACGAGTGAGCTCCGCCTGATCCCTGCGAGCGATCCGCTGGCCAAGCCAATCCTGATCCGCGCGCGCAAGGTGGGCGTTGAATATGATGTTGAGGATCATGAGGGCACGCTCTTCATCCACACCAATGACATCAGCACGCAGTTTAGGCTGGTAACCGCGAGCCTCGACAAGCCGGGCGAATGGACTGAACGCATTGCCCCGTCCAAAGATTTCTACATGACTGGGGTGACGACCTTTGCTGATTTCTTCGTGGTTGAGGGGCGTGATCGCGGCCTCGATCAGATCGAAATCCACAGTTACGCAGGCGGCACGCCAAAGCGGGTGCCCTTTCCTGAGGCGAGCTATTCGGCAGGCCTTGATGACAACCCCGAATATAAAGTCAGCAAGTTGCGGATTGCGTATGAGTCAATGGTCACGCCTGACACGGTGTTTGATTATGACCTGACGGATGCAAAGCTGACCACGCTCAAGGTGCAGGAAATCCCGAGCGGCTATGACGCTAGCCAATACGCCACAGAACGCGTCGAAATCACCGTGCGTGATGGCACCAAGGTGCCGGTGTCGGTGGTGTACAAGAAAGGCTTTAAGAAGGACGGCAACGGCCCGCTCTATCTCTATGCCTACGGCGCTTATGGCTATGCGATCCCACCGG
Organism: Sphingomonadales bacterium; assembly: GCA_043728175.1. Classification (GTDB taxonomy): domain Bacteria; phylum Pseudomonadota; class Alphaproteobacteria; order Sphingomonadales; family Sphingomonadaceae; genus Aquisediminimonas. The sequence goes on along the minus strand of JAYTMV010000077.1, from coordinate 6,276 downwards.
GATTTTCGACCGTGCGACTCTCCTATCTTGATCGCGGCTTTGCCTATGCCATCGCGCATATTCGCGGCGGTGATGATCTGGGGCAGCAGTGGCAACTTGATGGCAAGCTGACCAAGCGCACCAACACCTTCAATGATTTTGTCGATAGCGCCAAGGGGCTGATCGCGCTTGGCTTTGCAAAGCCGGGGCGCGTGGTGGCCGCTGGAGGCTCGGCAGGCGGCGAACTGATGGGCGTCGTCGTCAACACCAACCCAGAGCTTTGGGGCGCGGTCGCGGCGCATGTACCGTTCGTTGATGTGCTCAATACCATGCAGGATGAAACGCTACCACTGACACCAGGCGAATGGCCCGAATGGGGCAACCCGATCACCGACAAGGCCGCGTTTGACCTGATCCGCAGCTACTCCCCCTATGATCAGGTGAAGGCGCAAAAATACCCACCGCTGTTTGTGACGGCGGGGCTGAACGACCCCCGCGTAACCTATTGGGAACCCGCCAAATGGGTCGCCAAACTGCGAAGCGTGAAGACCGACAATAACGTTCTAATGCTCAAAACCAACATGGGCGCAGGGCATGGCGGCAAATCAGGAAGGTTTGAAAGCTTGCGCGAGGATGCCGAGGAAGTGGCGTTCTTCCTGTGGCAATTGGGGATGGTGGAGTGAACTTAGAAGAGCGGTTTTCGGAAGCAAATCGACTTCGCCCCATCTATGAAGAAGCCGTCATCAGGCTTGAAAATTTCTTGGGAGTCTTGACAACTGGATACTTAAAAAAGCCTGTCGAGGTTGATCTTTGTGGACATGCAGCTGTCCGTTTCGACGCGCCGTCCGCTGAAGACGCCATACTACTCAAATTCGCTCGTGTTGTAAGTTTGAACAGGGCTATGTTGCTGCTGATGGATCGTGGCTTTGTTCAAGAGCAGTGCATTATTCAGAGATCGCTAGAGGAAACCAATGAAGACATTATGTTTTACTCCGTGAATGTGACCGGGTCTGGAACGAGCGAGCGGTTTGAGGGACATCTTAAGGAGTTTTGGAAGGAGGATTACGAAGACCCAAACAGACCCAGAGAAACGAGAATTCCGAGAGGATTTTCGAGGAAAGGGATCGCACCTTTTTTGCACAGGGCGTCTGGCCTACCCGATCCAAGCCTAGCAGATGATGTAGGTCGCGTGATTTTCTCAATGTACTCGGGCTTCACGCATGGAGCGGCGCCCCATATTTTTGAGCTCTATGATTCCGAACGAAAGGCCTTCATGACAAATGGGCTGCTGGGAACGGATCGACATTTTGGCTATGTTCTAGACGGCGCAAATTCTATTTATCGCTCGTTGCTTTCTGCTAGCGCTGTGTCCAAGGCATTTGGGTCTCAAGAGCTCTTGGAACTGTCCAAGGAAGTAACGCAGAGGTTTGTTGATTCAGTCGGGATGGAAATCCTTGAGAAGCAATGATGCGCAGTCAGTGATAATTCCGGTGCCAGGATTGCTCTGATGTCGCCTAGTTTCCCCTAAGACCAGTGTACCATTAAGCCGCATACCGCGCCACAACCACCTAATCCTCCCGCTTCCGGGCCTCAGCGATTTCCCATGCGGTTTGCATGCGCAGCAGCGTGTCCATCTTCACGCCAAACGCCTTTTCAAGGCGGAGTGCCATTTCTGACGGTAGCCCGCCATTGCAATTCATCAGCGTTGACAGCGCTTGACGGGTGACGCCCAGAAGACGCGCGGCGGCCGAGACGTTCAGATCATGGCCTTCGATGATTTCACGAACGAATGCCCCGATATGGCTCGGGCTGTGTAGGGTGATGTCAGCCATGAGTGATAATCCTCAAACCTCATCCCCATCCCTCGGCGCTTCCCCGCGCGCCCGCGTCATCACCTCAAGCGCTGCCCCAACATCGGCGCGCTCACGCCGTTCTTCGAAGAAATCGGCGGTGCGTAGCGCCGAGAGTTTCTCCGCTACTGCTGTAACGATGAACTGGTTGAGGCTAGTGCCATCGTCGCGCGCAACCTTTTCGACTTCGCGTTTGAGTGAGGTGGGAAGGCGCAGGGCGTAATTGCTGGCAACACTCATTTCAAAATCTCCAAAATCTGGCGGGGCGTGGCGAGGGTTACATTGAATTTATCGGCAGCCATCGCAAAGTCCCGTATGTTGAAAGTAACAATCGTGCGGTCCTGTGCATTGATCGCTGCTTCAAGCACCATTTCATCATCGGCATCACGTAGTTGCGGACGCCAACGAAAGTGAATGTCAACCGGATCGGCAACCGCCGCCAAAGCATCAATCAAATTGGTCGCTTCGATCCCTGTCAGTCCACCAGCTTGCAAATGCTCCGCACGCGTTGCCACCGATTCATATTCAAGCACGAGTGCGACTGAAATCTCGATACGCATTTCCCGTCGCAAAACCCGTCTGACAATCTCCGCTGATGCGCCTCTCGTGCTGCGAATGGCTGCAACGATAACATCTGTGTCGAGTATCATGGAACAATTATACATATTGCGGGCGATATGTCAATTCAATGGCTTGACCCTGCATGTGTTAAGCCAGATAGCCACCCTTCATCACCGCCTCCTTCCGTTCAACTTTCCCCCTCACCCAAAATCGCATCCAACCGACCAATCAATCCCGGCAATTCACCGACAAGTGTATCCCAGACAATCTCAAAGTTGATCTCTTCATAGCCGTGCGCCACGCGATTGCGCATTCCGGTCATTCGGTTCCAGCCAAAGTCTGGATATTCAGACACAAATTCGGGCCAGCGCTCCATAATGCGTTTGGTTGCTTCACCTATTACAATCAAATTCATGCAACAGGCATCGCGCGTTCGAGCATCGACAAGAAATTCAGGCTTGGTCATTCCGTCAATAAAGCTGCTCGCCTGACGTGCGGCACCGCGCATATGGTGCAGCTTGTTGACCAGCCGCTCTTCAATCATATCGGGCGGGCATTTGAGAGTATTTTCTCGCGGTATCGCTGGCTAATGTCTTGCGGGGTTCGCACATCGACCGGGAGTCCAAGCAACTCCTCAAGATCATGCTGCAATCCGCATAAGTCCATGAGCGTTGTGCCCGGCAAAGCATCGACCAGCAAATCAAGATCGCTGCCCTCATGATCAAGCCCGGCTGCAACTGATCCGAACAGGCGCGGGTTGCGCACCGTATAACGCGCAATCACCGCCCTGATGGCATCACGGTTCTGATCAAAGGCGAGCGATGGTTTCATAGTGTGCTTTTAGCGGGGAAGATGTATCTATATCAAGTCGCCCCTGAATTACGTTGCTTGACCCCAACCTCACCGCACTAGATAGCCTCCACCATGTCCACCCCTTACTCCCTCACCATCACCGCGACGCCATCCGACATTGACGAGCTCGGCCATGTCAATAATGCGGTGTGGGTGCGGTGGATTCAGGATGTTTCGACCGCGCACTGGCTTTCGCTGGCAACGCCTGAGCAGAATCAAGCCTATATCTGGATCGTGACGCGGCATGAGATTGATTATCGTGGCAATATCGCACTCGGCGAAAGCGTGACGGCGCGGACATGGCTCAGTGAAATGCCGCGCGGCGCACGCTTCAATCGCAATGTAGATTTCACAACTGCCGACGGCAAGATCATCGTCACCGCCAAGACCGCGTGGGCTTTGGCTGACCGGCCAAGCGGGCGGCTGCTGCGCATTCGTGCTGATATCATTGAGCCTTTTATGGCTTGATAGATGGTGGTGCGGGCGGGGGGACTTGAACCCCCACGGGCAGAGCCCGACGGATTTTCTTACCAACTACGGTTTTCACCGCCGCCCTGCCAAGCAAGACGTTTGGGGTCTGGACTATCCCTTCGCCGTGCCCCGGATATTCCCAAGGTTTAGGCGCTGCCCGTCTAGTCTCTACACCTTCTAGGGTGCTTTCGCACCATAGCTTGGCTCGGGATCGCCATTTTACAGGGTTCCCCGAATTTGAGCAGTTCTACGCCGCGCGTTTCCGCGTGGGCACTCAATTTGGTCTAAGTCCGTTGCGTCTACCATTCCGCCACGCCCGCTTAACCGAGCGGGGCTATAAGCGATTTTCTGCGGCCCTGTGAAGCGCAATTACGCAAGTACCGTATCAGTTATTCAAACGCGCGCGGATTTCTTTGCCGGGTTTGAAGTGCGGAACGCGCTTTGCCTTGATCTCAACATCAATGCCGGTGCGCGGATTACGACCAACACGAGCGCCGCGCGACCGCGTTGAAAATGCACCAAAGCCACGCAGCTCTACGCGGCCATCCTTGGCAAGATGTTCTGTGATAGTATCGAAAAATACGGAAACAATATTGTCGACTTCACGCAGCGACAGTCCCGGATTGGCCTTTACGAGTAACTGCACCAGCTCCGAACGGATCATACTCACCCCCACAACGAGGTCAGCTACTACTCAATCAACGCCCACCATGGGAGTGATCACCGACACAATCCTATACATACTTGATAGTGATCTTGTCTCGAAACGGCCTCGTCAGTCACCAATTTGGCGGAAATCTGGGATTTTGCAAGCAAATATGAACAATGACTACGAATGCAGTTCAAGGCTAATTGGCCCAAATCGAAACTATCCCACAAGATCAGACACTTGGAGAGGGGGCTGCCCCATTGCAAATCCTTTGCAATGGGGCAGCCAAAACGGTGTGACTTACTTTTTGGTGTCGCGTGCTTTGAGCGCTTCACCGAGGATATCGCCAAGTGATGCACCCGAATCGGATGAACCATATTGCGCCACGGCTTGCTTCTCTTCGGCAAGCTGCATCGCCTTGACTGAGAAGTTTGGCTTCTTCGAACGGTCAAAGCCAATCACCATTGCGTCAAACTTCTGGCCAACTTGGAAGCGGTCGGGACGCTGCTCATCGCGGTCACGGCCAAGATCAGTACGCTTGATGAAGCCAGTGGCCCCGTCATCGCCGGCTTGCACTTCAAGCCCGCCATCGCGCACTTCAAGCACAGTCACCGTGACAACCGCATTCTTATTGAGCCCCGAAGCTGCCGAAGTGGTGGCACCGCCGCCAACGGCTGGCGCGCCCTTTTCAAGCTGCTTGATGCCAAGCGAGATGCGTTCTTTTTCAACATCGATGTCGAGAACGATCGCGGTAACGCTTTCACCCTTGCGGTGGAGGTTGAGCGCGTCTTCGCCCGAAATGCCCCATGCGATATCTGACATATGCACCATGCCGTCCACATCACCATCAAGCCCAATGAATAGGCCGAATTCAGTGGCGTTCTTAACTTCGCCTTCAATCTGGCTGCCAACGGGGTGTTCTGCTGCAAAGGCTTCCCACGGGTTGTTGACGGCTTGCTTGAGACCAAGCGAAATACGGCGCTTTTCGGTATCAACTTCAAGGACGATAACATCAACCTCTTGGCTCGTCGAAACGATCTTGCCGGGGTGGACGTTCTTCTTCGTCCAGCTCATTTCGGAAACATGGACGAGGCCTTCAATCCCGGCTTCAAGCTCAACAAACGCACCATATTCAGTGATATTGGTGACGCGGCCCGAAAGCTTCGTACCCACTGGATAATTGGCGACTGCGGCTTCCCACGGATCGCTTTCCAACTGCTTCATACCAAGCGAGATGCGCTGCGTATCTTTATTGATGCGGATGATCTGCACCTTGACTGAGTCGCCAATCGCAATGATTTCGCTTGGGTGCGCAACGCGCTTGTAGCTGATGTCAGTCACATGAAGCAGGCCGTCAATCCCGCCAAGATCAACGAACGCACCGTAATCAGTGATATTCTTGACGATGCCGTCAATCACCTGACCTTCGGCAAGCGTTGAGATCAGGCCGGTGCGTGCCTCTGCGCGAGTTTCTTCAAGGATGGCGCGACGCGAAACAACGATGTTGCCACGGCGGCGATCCATCTTGAGGATCTGGAAGGGCTGAACAATGTCCATCAGCGGGGTGACATCGCGCACGGGGCGGATATCAACTTGGCTGCCGGGCAGGAACGCAACTGCGCCTGAAAGGTCAACGGTGAAGCCGCCCTTAACGCGGCCAAAGATTACACCGTCAACGCGCGCAGATTCAGTGAATTCGGCTTCAAGCTTATCCCACGCAGCTTCGCGGCGGGCGCGGTCACGGCTGAGCATGGCTTCGCCGTTTGAATTTTCGACGCGGTCAACAAAGACTTCAACTTCGTCACCAACCTTAAGGTCAGCCTTCTGACCAGGGGCCGCAAATTCACGAAGCGGCACGCGGCCTTCGGATTTGAGGCCAACATCGATGACGGCCATGTCATTTTCGATTGCGGT
>JAYTMV010000076.1:0-5784 GCA_043728175.1 Sphingomonadales bacterium | reverse complement strand
GTTCCGCCCTTTTCATTGGCAAAAACGATATAATGCGTCTTCCCATCGACCATAAACGCGCGCAAACCCCCTTGATTATTTGCGACCCTCCCGGCATCGGGCGTCGCGTCGCCATATCGGAGCAAGGCCAACCGTGCAAACTATCCGTCACCTTGATCGCCTCAAAAAAATGGTGAACGCTTCGCGGAGCGAGGACAAGCGCATTGCGCTGGTGCCGACGATGGGTGCGCTCCACGCCGGGCACATGGCACTCGTCACTCAGGCACAGGCGATTGCCGATGATGTGATTGTCTCGATTTTCGTCAATCCCATCCAATTTGGCCCGAATGAGGATCTGTCGCGCTACCCACGGCAAGAGGCGCAGGATGCGGCGCTGCTGGCCGAGGCAGGGGTGGCGGGCCTGTGGCTGCCCGGTGTTGAAGTGATGTATCCGCAGGGCTTTGCAACAACCGTCAGCGTCGCAAGGCTTGGTGACGGTCTTTGCGGTGCGGCACGCCCCGGTCATTTTGACGGGGTGGCGACTGTGGTTGCCAAACTACTGACCCAAGTGCAGCCCGATATCGCGGTGTTTGGTGAGAAAGACTGGCAGCAATTGGCGGTTATCCGCCGGGTGGCGCTTGATCTTAATCTCGGCGTTGAGATTGTCGGCGCACCGATTGTTCGCGACGGTGACGGCCTCGCGCTCTCATCGCGCAATGCGTATTTGTCTGCTGATGAACGCCGTGCAGCGCTGGCGTTGCCGCGTGCTCTGCAAGCGGCCGGGGCGCAAATTGAGGCTGGCGCGCACATTGACCTCGCGCTCGACCAGGCCAGAACCATGCTTTTGCAGGCGGGCTTTGCGTCAGTTGATTATGTTACACTCGTCGATTCAGCGTCACTTGAACCGCTGGAAACGCTTGACCGAGAAGCCCGAATGCTCGCCGCTGCACGGATTGGCACCACCCGTTTGATCGATAATTTTCCAGTTCGGAGCAAAAAGTGATCGCGGCGTTAACCATTTATTGAGACCATTTCGGTGACACTTGCATTTGACAGATACGTCAGCAGGGGAACGACAATGGCTTTGAGCGGCAAAAGCGCAAATTTTTTAATCGATAGCCGGATGGCCGATGCGGCTTACGGCGATACCAACGCGCTCTATGAATTGGGCATCGCTTATTCATCGGGAACGGGCGGGGTTGATGTAGACCTTGTGCAAGCGCACAAATGGTTTAACTTGGCGGCACTATGCGGCAATGAGCGGGGCCAAGAATGCCGCGCCGAAATCGCCGACGATATGACCGCGCGTGAAATCGCCGAGGCACAGCGTCAGGCGCGGGCCTGGCTTAATGAAACAACACGGCGCGCGGCTTAAGCGCTCAAATATTCTGATCCAGCCAATCCTTGACCACTGGGCCAATATCGGCCCGGTCAAGGGCGAGCGCAATGTTGGCGGTGATGAAGCCGGCCTTATCGCCGCAATCAAAGCGGCGACCCTCAAAGCGGAAGCCGTGGAAGGGCTGGGTTCCGATCATCTGGGCCATCGCGTCGGTCAGTTGGATTTCATTACCAGCGCCGCGCGCCTGATTTTCAAGCACGCGCATCACTTCTGGTTGAAGGATATAGCGGCCGGGAATCATCAGGTTTGACGGCGCAGTGCCGGGAGCGGGCTTTTCAATCAGGCCTAGCACTTCAGTCAGCTTGCCGTTCACTGCACCGGGCGAGATAATCCCGTATTTACGCGTTTCTTCAGGCGCGACTTCAAGCGCGCAGACGATGTTGCCGCCAATCTCATTATAGGCCTCAACCATCTGCTTCATGCAGCCGGGGGCACCGACCATCAGCTCATCAGGCAGAAAAATCGCGAACGGCTCATCGCCGACTATATGGCGCGCACACCAGATCGCATGGCCAAGTCCGATTGGTTCCTGCTGGCGGACGTAAATCACTTCGCCGGGGCGAAAGCGCGTGCCCTCAATCGCATCAAGCGCCTTGTCACGCTCGCGCATTGTGGTTTCGAGTTCGTAGCTGATATCAAAATGATCTTCGAGCGCGGATTTGCCACGCCCGGTCACGAAAATCATTTGTTCAATGCCGGCCTCACGCGCCTCATCAACCGCATATTGGATCAGAGGTTTATCGACGACAGTGAGCATTTCCTTAGGCATTGCCTTGGTTGCGGGCAAAAAACGGGTGCCAAGGCCACCAACGGGAAATACAGCTTTACGGAGTTTTTTCATGGGGTCAGTGTCCTAATTTGGAATCGCTATAATCGCCAGACTTGAATTTTTGGTTTTTTCTGATAATCAAAGATTCGCGGGCCGGGCCCCTCTGGCGTTTTCAGGTAACTGAGACGTGATGTCGGACCGCATCGGAGAAGTCTCCGGTGCTTTTGGCCCTTTAGCGTTTGGCGCAACCGCACCGATACCTCTCCGATCCAGCAACACTGAAACATGGAGTGGCATTATGTCTGTTATTGCTTATCGTCTTCTCACCGTTCACCGTCGACTTGACGATGAAATCCGCGTGCAGCTTACGCGCCGCTGGCCCGACGTGGCAAAGATTCAGCGGCTTAAGAAATTGAAGCTCGCGGTTAAGGATCGGCTACATCGGCTTGCAATGGGTCGCCCGTCGCTGCGAACTGCCTAACCTACCGGAATAGAGTGTGATCTTTTGGCAGGTTTGGCCTCGCCGGGAATCATCACGCTCTGGCTGGCGGCGGCACACCCCCTCTTTGTCGCCGCCAGCCCTTTTCGGTTCATAACGGAAAACAGGGATTATCATGGAATTTTTATTAAGCGACTGGCTGGGTACCCCGGCCTGGTTCTGGATGAGCTTTATCGGCATCGTTATTGCCCTCACTGCGTTTGACCTTGGCATATTGCACAAGGAAGACCGCGAGATGGGCATATCTGAAAGCCTTAAACTCTCGGTCTTTTATATCTCAATTGCGATGCTCTTTGGCCTCTGGGTTTGGTTCCAGAAGGGTGCGGATATGGGCATGAAATATTACACCGGCTTCTTCATCGAAAAGGCGCTGTCGATTGATAACGTCTTCGTCATCAGCCTGATTTTCACCTATTTTGCGATTCCCCGCATGTATCAGTATCGCGCGCTCCTTTGGGGCATCATCGCGGTAATCATATTGCGCGGGCTTATGATCGCAGCGGGGGCGGCCATCGTCCAGCAATGGTATTGGGTGCTGTACATCTTCGCGGCGTTCCTGATCGCGACGGGCGTAAAGATGCTCTTTACTGGCGATCAAGAAATGGATGTTGCCAAGAACCCGGCGGTCAAATTCATCTCGAAGCATATGCGCGTCACCAAGGATCTGCACAATGAGCGCTTCTTTGTGCAAGTGCCCGATGAAAAAACGGGCAAGATGGTGCGCGCGGCGACGCCGCTGTTCCTCGCGCTGGTTGTCATCAATCTGGCTGACCTAGTGTTTGCGGTGGACAGTGTGCCTGCGATTTTCGCGATCACGACGGATACGTTTATCGTCTACACCTCGAACATCATGGCGATCCTTGGTCTGCGTGCTCTCTACTTTGCGCTCGCTGCGATGGTGCACCGTTTCCACTATCTCAAATATGCGCTGGCGCTTGTGCTCGTGTTTATCGGATCGAAAATCTTCGTGTCCGATTTCATCATGGGCGGGGATAAATTCCCGCCAGTGATGAGCTTAGTCGTAACCTTCGCGCTTATCCTTGGCGGCATTGGCTGGTCGCTCTGGAAAACGCGGGGGGATAAAACGCTCGTGACTTGAATGGGATATCTCCGGCGGGCGCAGATAATTTGCGCCCGCCGCTGCTTTGTTTCACTATGCGCTTTCAACCAAGGGAGAGAGTATGGGACAGGCAATCAGGAGCGATGTTTTGGCGGGCAAGGTCGCCTTTGTAGCGGGTGGATCGACGGGCATCAATTTTGAAATCGCGCGGCAGTTTGCAGCGCATGGCGCGAAGGTCGCGATCCTCAGCCGCAAGGTTGACCGGGTTGAGGCTGCCGCCAAAATGCTGACTGATGAAGGCCATGATGTTCTCGGGCTTCCCGGCGATGTCCGCGATTATGCCCGCCTTCAGGAAGCGTTTGCGCAGACCGTCGCGGCTTACGGCAAGATTGATATCGTGCTTTCGGGCGCGGCTGGAAATTTCCTCGCGCCTGCGCTCGGGATGAGTGCGAATGCGTTCAAAACGGTGGTTGATATTGATCTGCTCGGCACGTTCAACGTCTTTCGCGCAAGCTTTGAGCATTTGAATAAGCCGGGCGCGTCGCTGATCACGATCACGGCGGGGCAGGCGGTGAGGCCGATGATGTTCCAAATTCATGCCTGTGCGGCCAAGGCAGGCGTTAACATGGTCACCAAATGCTTGGCGATGGAGTGGGGGCCAGCGGGTGTGCGGGTGAACGCGATTTCGCCGGGGCCGATTGCGGATACTGAAGGGATGCTCCGCCTCGCGCCCAATGATCAGGCAGAGGCGACAATCAAAGGCCGGATCGCACTGCGTGATTATGGCACCAAGGGCGATATTGCCGAGGCGGCGCTGTTCCTCGCAAGCGATAGTGCCCGCTATATTACAGGCGCGATCCTCAATGTTGACGGCGGATCTGAGCTTGGCGATGCGCAGCCTGACGCGATCCCGGCGGAATATAAATAATGAGCGCACTTGATAAATGGCACGACTATATGGCGCATCCAAGTGCGGAAAGCCTCGCTGCGATGCTCGCCGATGATGTCGTGTTCGAATCGCCCGTTGTCCACACGCCGCAGGTGGGCAAGGACATCACCTTCAAATATCTCTGGAGCGCGGCCAAAGTGCTTGGCGGCGACGGCTTTGTCTATCTGAACGAATGGCACGGCGAGCGATCCGCCATCCTCGAATTTGAACAGACCATTGAGGGCATCAAGGTCAACGGGATCGATATGATCTGGTGGAATGAGGATGATCTCATCACCCGTTTCAAGGTAATGGTGCGCCCCTTGAAGGCGGTCAACATGCTCCACGCGATGATGGGCGCTCAGTTGGTAAAGGGGTAGGTTTTCCTACCCCTTTTAATTTTAACGCCCACCCGTCCGCTGAACCGCACCCTTGTGCGCGCCGACGCCGCCGGGTTTGCGTTGCGGGCGGAAGGGGCGGCGGGGCCGATCTTCGCGGGCCGCACCAGCGGGTGCGGGACGACGGGCATCGCCACGCCGTGGTTGATCGCGGTCACGGTCACCTGAGCCTGCCGCTGGCTTGGGCAGCTTGGCGCGCTGCGCGTCAAAATCGGCGGGCAGCGGCACGGGGTCAAGGCGAACGCCCGTTAGTTTCTCAATCTGCTTGAGCCAGCCCTTTTCTTCGCCGCAAACATAGCTGATCGCGATGCCGTCCGCGCCGGCACGCGCGGTGCGACCGATGCGGTGGACATATTGTTCGGGCACGTTGGGCATGTCGAAATTATAAACATGGCTGACGCCCGAAACGTCAATCCCGCGCGCGGCAATATCGGTCGCAACGAGGATTTTGATCTCGCCCTTGCGGAAGGCTTGCAGGGCTTGCGTACGTTGCGGCTGCGATTTATTGCCGTGGATCGCGGCACAGCCGATGTTGGCGGCGTGAAGATGCTTCACAATCCGGTCTGCCCCGTGCTTGGTGCGCGAGAAGATCAACGCGCGTTCAATCGGTTCAGCGGCGAGCGAGATGGTGAGCAGCGCCTGCTTCTCAATCGGGTTCACAAACGTCACATATTGCTTGACGCGTTCTGCTGTCGAAGCCACCGGCGTCACCGCAACCTTGACGGGGTCATTCAAGAACCGCGCGCCAAGTT
>JAYTMV010000075.1:0-15300 GCA_043728175.1 Sphingomonadales bacterium | reverse complement strand
CAGAAAATCAAAGAAATCGCGCGTCGCGAGCAGCGCCTCTATGTCATTTTCAAACGCATTATCGGCCACGCCTGACTTCGTTGTGTGCGTCACCGCGCCGCCAAGCACTTCCTGCGTCACGACTTCATTGGTGACGGTCTTCACCACGTCCGGCCCGGTCACGAACATATAGCTTGAGTCCTTCACCATGAAGATGAAGTCCGTCATCGCAGGTGAATAAACCGCCCCGCCCGCGCACGGCCCCATGATCAGGCTGATTTGCGGCACGACCCCGCTCGCCAGCACATTGCGCTGGAATACCTCGGCATAGCCACCAAGCGAGGCCACGCCTTCCTGAATCCGCGCGCCGCCGCTGTCGTTGATGCCGATCACGGGTGCACCAACTTTCATCGCATTGTCCATCACCTTGCAGATTTTCTTGGCATGAGCTTCTGACAGTGAGCCACCGAACACGGTGAAATCCTGGCTGAACACATAAACCAGCCGCCCGTTAATCGTGCCCGAACCCGTCACCACGCCGTCGCCGGGGAACTTGGTTTCCTCCATCCCGAAATCGACGCAATTATGCTCGACATAGGCATCAAGTTCTTCAAACGATCCTTCATCAAGCAGGATCGTCAGCCGTTCCCGCGCGGTCAGCCGCCCCTTGGCGTGCTGCGCATCAATCCGCTTTTGCCCGCCGCCCATCTGCGCGGCCTCCCGGCGCTTTTCCAGTTCGGCTATATTGGATGACATGGCGCGGCACTCCCCCGGTTTGAAATCGTTGAGGTTTCCATTCCCCTTCATGAAGGCAATGCCAAGCAAAAAATGCCGGAGCCACGCAATATCGCAGCCACTCATCACCCGCGCGAACTGATAAGCCGACTTGCACCCGCGCGCGCAAGCTGCAAAACAGGGTTAACAAGGGAGAAATAGAGTGTCTGATCAGGATGTGTTTCCGGTTCCTGCCGAATGGGCGAAAAACGCGCGGGTTACGGCGGCGAAATATGATCAGCTTTACGGTCGCGCGCTGGGCGATCCGGGGAGTTTCTGGCTTGAACAGGCCAAGCGGCTGAATTGGATAAAGCGCCCTGAAATCGCGGGCGACTGGTCATTCAAAGAGGATGATTTCCATATCCGTTGGTTCTCCGATGGCAAGATTAACGCGAGTGCAAACTGCATCGACCGCCATTTGGCCGAACGCGGTGACAGTGTTGCGATAATCTGGGAACCTGATGATCCAGCCGAGCCGTCAAAAAGCTTTACTTATAGACAGTTACACGGCGAAGTGTGCAAGTTTGCCAACGTCATGAAGGCAGCAGGCGTTGCCAAAGGTGACCGCGTGACAATCTATATGCCGATGATCCCCGAGGCCGCGTTTGCACTGCTCGCCTGCGCGCGGATTGGCGCGATCCATTCAGTGATTTTTGGCGGTTTCTCCCCTGAGTCCATCGCTGGGCGCATTCAGGATTGCGATTCCGCCTTCGTCATTACCGCCGATGAGGGACGTCGCGGCGGCAAGACGGTGCCGCTGAAGGTCAATGTTGATGTGGCAGCACTCCAATGCCCCAGCCTAAAAACTGTCATCACCGTGCGCGCGACGGGTGCGCCTGTCGCCATGACGGAAGGACGCGACATTTGGTATCATGAGGCCGCAGCACAGGTCGATAACGTCTGCCCGCCAGAGCCAATGGGGGCCGAAGACCCGCTGTTTATCCTTTATACCTCGGGCAGCACTGGCAAACCCAAGGGCGTGATGCACACAACCGGCGGCTATCTCCTCTGGGCCAGCCTTACGCATGAGCTTTGTTTTGATTACCGGCAGGGCGATATTTACTGGTGCGCGGCTGATATCGGCTGGGTGACGGGGCATAGCTACATTCTCTACGGCCCGCTAGCGAACGGCGCGACGACGCTGATGTATGAAGGTGTGCCCAACTGGCCAACGCCTTCGCGGATCTGGGAAGTGTGCGATCGCCACAATGTCCATACCGTCTTTACAGCACCTACGGTGCTGCGCGCGCTGATGCGAGAGGGCGATGAATTTGTTTCAAAAACATCGCGCAAGTCGCTCAAATTGCTTGGAACTGTTGGTGAACCAATCAACCCCGAGGCGTGGCGCTGGTATCATAGCGTCGTTGGCGAAGGCCGCTGCCCAATCATTGATACGTGGTGGCAAACCGAAACAGGCGCGGCAATGATCGCGCCAATGCCTGGGGCGACCGACCTCAAGCCCGGCAGTGCGACCAAGCCAATGCCCGGCGTTGAGCCGCAGATTGTCGACGGCGAAGGCAATCTCCAATACGGCGCAGCAGAGGGCAATCTCGTCATCGCGCGAAGCTGGCCGGGGCAGATGCGCAGCGTCTGGGGCGATCACCGCCGCTTCTTCGAGACCTATTTCACCACCTTCCCCGGCAAATATTTCACTGGAGACGGCGCACGGCGCGATGCCGACGGCTATTACTGGATCACGGGCCGGGTTGATGACGTCATTAACGTCAGCGGCCACCGAATGGGCACCGCCGAAGTTGAGTCAGCGCTCGTCCTCCACCCCAAAGTCGCCGAGGCCGCCGTCGTCGGGATGCCGCATGACATCAAAGGCCAAGGCATTTACGCCTATGTGACGCTCAATGTTGGCGAAGTGGCGAGTGATGATTTGCGCGCCGAGCTTGTCAAATGGGTGCGCACCGAAATCGGGCCAATAGCGACGCCGGATGCGATCCAGTTCACGCCTGCATTGCCAAAAACGCGGAGCGGCAAGATCATGCGACGGATATTGCGCAAGATTGCAGAGGGTAATGTCAGCAATCTAGGCGATGTGACGACGCTGGCTGATCCGGCGGTGGTCGGGGATTTGGTGGCGAACAGGGTTAGATAAACTTAGACTAAAAAAATATTCTAGGGTATTTTTGGGAAAATGATATCTATCATTGCTCCACAAAATTCGAGCACGGTTTCAGCCATTGGAGGCGAATGAACGCTGGAGGTACCGTGTGATAATTCGTTACGAAGCTTTATCATTCCATTGATTGAATCCATCTGATGCCCTGCATTCAGTTTTGGCAAGACACCCTCCTTGCGCGCACGATCAACCAATATCTGAAGCATTTGTTTAGGTGTGCCATTAAGTTTTATCCGTAAAGCCAGTTCAAAAGCGCCAAAAGCCTGAATTTCTGCATTCACAAGCATTTCATAATAAAAATAGGCATAAAGCATAAGGTTGCGCGCACGATCAAACGCCTTTCGGACATCATCGGGAGGATTACCATTAAGCAAAATTGAGGCCACAATTTCGTGATGAAATGCGAGGGCCATGCTTTGAAATCGTGGGTCAGGCTCAAGGATTTTATCAAATGATTTTAGCATTGGGTAACCTCGTAAGAATCGTCATTGCGAGCGCAGCGAAGCAATCCAGCTCGGGACTGGATTGCTTCGCTGCGCTCGCAATGACGGACTTGGTTCAAACTTACTGCGCTTAATCAATTTAAATTTCGTTCATATCCCATGAGTGATGAATTATCCGCACGATCAAAACCACATCATCATCGACACGATAGAAAATCCTATGACTGCGGTAATGCCATCTGCGAAAACCCGTCTCTTCATCAATCTGCCCTGAGAATGGATAATCTTCGAGACGTTTGAATGCAGCATTGAAGCCGCGCAAATACGCCGCAGCGGTGGCTTCATGATGATTTATCAAACCATAAATGAGTATGTCGTTCAAATCCGCCGACGCCTCCGGCGAGAGAATGACTTCAGCCATTTATGCCGTGGCGCGCCAATGTGTCTTTGATGATCTGCTGATAAGGACGTGGATCAACCCCTGAGTCCAAACCCTTTTGCAGTTCAGCCTTGAGCCATGCCAGCCGCTCTTCACGTGTTGGGGCAGGTTCGGCGATGAAGGGTGTGCTGACGTCGTTGAGCACGATGGGTTTGGGCGGCGTATTCACATGAACAAATTAACACTCCCACACAGTGCTGTCGAGCAAAGAAGGGTATAGTTTCTGCAACCACAAACCCGCTTGCAATGTTGGAAATCAAATGCAACGAATTTGGGCATGTTTTTGCCAATATTCTTCGTCGATGTCAGTGTCCTGCAAGGGGTGCGTCTGCGGTATTTTAATCGATTTTCTCGATCACAGCACAACTCCAAAAGCCCCAAAAATATTGAGATTGGACAGTGTGAACTTCGCCCGTTTCAATCGATAAAATCGATCACAGCGCGATGATTACAGTTGCCGCACTCTATCGGTTTGCTTCATTTCCGGACCCTGAGGCGCTTCGCCCTGCGCTGTTAGACGCCTGCAAGACCAACGGCATTAAGGGCACAATTCTGCTCGCGACTGAGGGTATCAACGGGACGATTGCGGGCAGCGCGGACGCCATCGCCGCGATCATCGCGCACATCCGCGCCCTCCCCAGCTGCGCTGAGCTTGATATCAAATATAGCCACGCCGACGAAATGCCGTTTTACCGGATGAAAGTCTTGGTGAAGAAAGAAATTGTCACCCTCGGGCAGCCCGGCGTTGATCCCGTGGCGCGCGCGGGCATTTATATCGCGCCGCAGGATTGGAATGCATTGATCAGTGATCCGGGTACCGTCGTGATCGATACGCGCAATGATTATGAGGTTGGCATCGGCACGTTCAAAGGCGCGGTTGATCCCAAAACCGAGACATTCCGCGATTTCCCCGCATGGTTTCGCGAACACCGCGAGGCATTGACGGCGGGCAAGAAAAAGGTCGCGATGTTCTGTACGGGTGGCATTCGCTGCGAGAAATCAACCGCGTTCCTGCGCGCCGAAGGGATTGACGAAGTCTATCATCTTGAGGGCGGCATCCTGCGCTATCTCGAAACCGTACCCGAGGCTGAAAGTCTGTGGGAAGGCGAATGCTTCGTCTTTGATCAGCGCGTTGCGGTTGGCCACCGGCTTGCGCTTGGCACCCACGGGCGCTGTCACGCCTGCCGCGATCCGCTTTCGCCTGAAGACATGGCATCACCGCTATATCTTGAGGGGGTAAGTTGCCCGCACTGCCATGACCGTTTCGATGAGGCCCGCCGCGCGCGCTTTGCCGAACGTCAGAAGCAGGTGCAACTCGCCGAAAAACGCGGGAAGGCGCATATTGGCGCTGACCCGAGAGCCGATGGCTGTGCGGGTGACTAAACATCCAATCCTCTACAGCTTTCGCCGCTGCCCCTATGCGATGCGCGCGCGGATGGCGATTTTAGTCAGCGGGATTAGCGTTGACCTCCGCGAAGTAGTGTTGCGCGATAAGCCGGTTGAAATGCTTGAAGCCTCGCCGAAGGGGACTGTGCCAGTCTTGGTTCTCGCGGATGGCCGCGTGATCGACGAAAGCCTGGATATCATGCGTTGGGCGCTAGAGCAGTATGATCCTCAAAATTGGCTGGCAGGCGATGATTCTCAACTGATCGCGGTGAACGATGGCCCGTACAAGGCAGCCCTTGACCGCTATAAATATCCGCACCGCTATAACATTGTTGATGCCGAACCTTACCGGATCGAGGGTTGGGCAATCCTGCAAAACCTCAATGAACGTCTGACGCATCACGCCTATCTGGCGGGTGATAGCCCCGGTTTTGCGGACGTTGCGATTTTCCCGTTCGTCCGACAATTCACCGCCACTGACCCGATATGGTTTAATGCGCAAGACGCGATAGCACTCCAACGTTGGCTTGGCGCACTGACCACCTCATCGCTTTTTGAAACCACCATGCAGCGCTTTCCCAGATGGCAAGCAGGTGATCCCGAGGTGATTTTTCCATGACCATTAAGCCCCGTAAAGCCGCGCGCACTGTCGCGAGCGTTGATCCAGAAATCCTCGCACAACTTGAGGCTGGGACGATTGAAACAGCCAATCTGACTGAAGGCTTGGCAATCAACATGGCGCGTTTGCTAAGCGCGATTGCGCCTTCAATGCCTATGAATGCGCTAGACCTCAGCCTTGGTGTGGTTCAGCGGATGGCGCAGGTTGGGGCTTTGCTCCGGGTGCATCTAAGCGCCGCTGAATTGGCTGCGCTTGCCGCACATAGTTCAGATACCGTGCGTGGTTGGGCGGCATTTGCAATTGGTCAGAATACCGACCGACTGCCGTTTGAACGGATTGATGCAATCAAGCCCTTTAGCGCAGACTCCCATTTCGGAGTACGCGAATGGGCGTGGATGGCGGTGCGCGCGATCATCGTTGATGATCCGCTCGGTGTGATTGATCGGTTGACGCCTTGGGCGCAGGATAGTGACCCCAATGTCCGCCGTTTTGCCAGCGAGGCCACGCGCCCGCGCGGTGTATGGGCGGCTTCGATTATGCTGCTTAGGAAAGAGCCCGAACATGCCCTCCCCATCCTAAGTGCGCTGCGCCATGATAAGGAACGCTATGTTGAGGACTCAGTTGCAAACTGGCTCAACGACGCCGCAAAAGATCAGCCCGATTGGGTGATTGCCCTGCTTGATGACTGGGCCGAGCGCGGCGTAGCACCGCGCCTGATCACACGGGCTGGGCGTTCGCTAGCGTGAGCTTATTTAAGCAAAACAAGCTCTTCAGCCATGCTTGGATGCAGCGCGACGGTATCATCAAAATCGGCCTTGGTGAGGCCCGCCTTGACCGCGACCGCCGCCGCTTGGAGGATTTCGGCACTGTCTGGCCCGATCATGTGAAGCCCAAGGACGCGCCCCGTCTTGGTGTCAGTCACCATTTTGTAAAGCGCGCGCTCATTCCGGCCAGCAAGCACGTTTTTCATCGCGCGGAAATCCGAACGATAAACGCTCACCTCGCCATATTCGGCGCGCGCCTCTTCCTCAGTCATGCCAACGCTCGCAATAGGCGGATTGGCAAAAACGGCAGTCGGGATGCAGCGATAATCAATGTTGCGGGGATTGCCGCCAAACACGCTGTCGGCAAAAGCATGGCCCTCGCGGATCGCCACAGGGGTGAGCTGCACACGATTGGTGACGTCACCGACTGCGTAAATGCTTGCGATATTGGTGCGATTGTCATCGCCGACGATCACAGCGCCGTCGTTACCAAGCGAAATGCCAGCCGCCTCAAGCCCAAGTCCCTTAGTGTTCGCCACGCGGCCAATCGCCCAGAGGATCAGGTCGGTCTCAATCATCCCCTGATCGCCACCGTCGATCAGGATGCTGCCATCGGCTTGCTTCACCGCCGATTTGAAAGGGAAATTGAAGCGGATATCGATGCCCTTGTGACGGCTCATATCAACAAGTTTGCCGACGATCTCCTGATCATAGCTGCGCAACATTCTGTCACCGCGCGTGACAAGGGTGACCTCGACGCCGAGTTCGTTGAATATCCCCGCAAATTCATTGGCAATGTAGCCCGCGCCTGCAATCACCGCACGCTTGGGAAGTGCAGGCAAATGAAACACTTCGTTCGAGCTTATGCCAAGCGCTGCGCCCGTTATAGTGGGGATGGCGGGCCACGCGCCGGTCGCGATCAGGATCGTTCCCGCACTGATTTCCTGACCACTGGCAAGGCGGATCAGGTTTGGCCCGGCGATGGTCGCGCGTTCATGAAACAGTTTAATTTTATTGGTGGTGAAAGTATCGCCGTAAAGCCCCTCAAGTCGATCAACCTCAGCCGCGACATTGTCACGCAGTGTCGGCCAATCGAACGTCGCGCCTTCGGTATTCCAGCCAAAACGTTTGGCATCGGCCAAATCTTCGGCAAAATGCGATCCATAGACGAGCAGTTTCTTAGGCACACAGCCACGAATGACGCAGGTGCCGCCAACACGGTATTCCTCGGCCACCGCAACGCGCGCGCCGTGCCCCGCCGAAATGCGCGCCGCGCGTACCCCGCCAGAGCCAGCGCCGATAATGAAAAGATCGTAATCGTAGGTCATTATACTCCTGCCCGCGCGATCAGCGCCGCTGTTGAGGCATCAAACGCCACACCTCCACTATCAATCGCTTTGGCCATTTCCTTGCCAAGCTCAACCCCGAACTGGTCAAACGGATTAATCCCTAGCAGCACCGCGTTCACAAATGTCCGCTGTTCATAAAACGCAATCAGCGCGCCGAGCGTACGTGGATCAAGCGTATCAAGCAGGATTGTTGTCGATGGCCTGTCTCCGGGGTAATTACGCGCAAGATCGTCGTTCGCGCGCCCCGCCATCAGCGCCGCGCTTTGCGCAAAACAATTGCCAAGCAACTGCCGGTGATGCGCTTCATCCAAGTCATGCCCCGGTTCAGCCACCGCGACAAACTCAACCGGGATTAGATGGGTGCCTTGATGAAGCAATTGGAACACCGCGTGCTGGGCATCTGTGCCAACCCCACCCCACGTCACAGGCGCTGAATGGCGACCAAGCGGAGCACCCTCGGCACTCACCGATTTACCGTTCGATTCCATCTCAAGTTGTTGAAGGTAGGATGGCAGCAACCGCAATCGCTCATCATAGGCGAACACAGCGCGGGTTTCGCATTGCTTTATCTGAGTGTAATAAAGATCGACAAAGGCCGCGATTACGGGCGCATTGCGTTCAATCGGCATGAGGCGAAAATGCCTGTCCATCGCTGCTGCGCCCTCAAGCAGTTCCTCAAATCCCGCCCAGCCAAGTGCCATCGCGGCGGGAAAGCCTATGCTCGACCAGAGCGAATACCGCCCACCAACCGCTTCATTAAACGGCAGGATGCGCGTTTCATCAACGCCCCATTCAATAGCCTTCTCTGGTGCAGCGGTCAGCGCGATCACCCTGCCAATGGGATCATCAACCCCCGCCTCTGCCATCCATTCAAGCGCACTTGCGGCGTTGAGCAGCGTTTCGTTCGTCGTGAATGTCTTTGAGGCCATAGCGATGAGCGTCTTGTGCGGATCAAAGCGCTTAAACACTTCGGCAAGTGCGGCTCCGTCGACATTGGAAACCACCGCGACGTCATAACGCCCCGCGTCGCGTGCGAGCGCGTCAATCAGAAGATCAGGCCCGAGTGCTGATCCGCCAATCCCGATGTGAAGGACATGCGCAATCTCACCCATCGCACCCGCATCAATCACCTCGATCAAGCTGCGCATCCGGCTATGCAGCGTTTTGGCACGCGCTACACTTTCAGGCGCACCTTCGCCGCGTTCCGCGCTATGTTCGGCGGCGCGACCTTCGGTGACGTTGATCATCTGCCCGCCGAACAGTGCGTCACGTTTGGCCACAAGTCCCGCTGAACCAGCGAGCGCGCCGAATGCGTCGATTGCTTCCGCGCTCAGATGCGTTTTGGCAAAATCGAATAATATGCCACAATCTTCCATGCTGAAGCGCTGGGTTCGTTCACTATCATCTGCGAAAAGCGACACCAGCGAAGCCGCCTTCAAACCCGAAATAGCGTCCCAATCTGGCATTTCATCTATCCTTAGCTTGACGAGAGCCAGCGACAATCGCACAGGCGCTGTATGACCGATACTCGCGAGCAGCCCCTGCCCCAAACCGAAACCACAGTGAAGGCGCAAAAATCGGAAAATGCCGATTTCTTCCAGTTTATGATCAAGCTGGCGCTGTTTGTTATCATCTTGCGCAGTTTTATTTTCGCGCCGTTCAACATCCCTTCGGAATCAATGCTCTCTCGGTTGATGATTGGTGACTATCTGATCGTTGCCAAATGGCCTTATGGCTATTCAAAATATTCGCTGCCATTCTCGGTGCCGCTGATCCCCGGCCGGGTACTCGCGAGCGAGCCAGAGCGCGGCGATGTGATCGTGTTTAAGGCGCCACCGGGTAATAATGTCGATTATATCAAGCGAGTCATTGGCCTTCCGGGTGATTTGATCCAGATGCGGGCTGGCCAGATCATCCTCAATGGCAAACCAATCCCGCGCAACCGGATCGCTGATTTTGTTGAGCCCCTCACGGTCAACAGCGCCTGTGCCAAGCCCGATGTGGCCAAATTCCGTGAGACCGCAAGCGACGGCACCGTTCGCTGTCGCTATCCGCGTTACCGTGAGACGTTGCCAAGCGGGCGCAGCTATGATGTGCTTGATCTTGATACAAGCTGGGCAGACGACACCAGTGTTTATGCTGTGCCGCAAGGGCATTTGTTTGCGATGGGCGATAACCGTGATCGCAGTGCCGACAGTCGTTTTCCGGCGGTTGAGGGCCAAGGCATCGGCATTGTCCCGCAGGAAAATCTTGTTGGCCGCGCGCTTTTTACCGTTTTTTCGACCGACGGCTCATCAAGCTGGATCAAACCTTGGACGTGGTTCAGCGCGGCACGTTGGGAGCGGATTGGTGAGGGCTTTTGACGCTTGACCTTACCTGGCTGGTACAAGCCACCGGCGTGACCCCGCGTGACGCCAAATTGTACCAGCGAGCGCTCACTCACGGCAGCTTTGGCAGTGACACTTACGAGCGGCTGGAATTTCTGGGAGACCGCGTCCTTGGCCTCGTTGTGTCGCGCTGGCTTTACGATATGTTTGAGAGCGACGCCGAAGGGAAGCTTTCATTCCGCTTCAACAGCCTTGTCGCCGGGGCAACTTGTGCAACGATTGGCCGCAACATTGGCGTTACGCCGCATATCCGTCTCGGCAAACAAGCGCGCGATGACGGCGCTTATGATAGCGATAATGTGATTGGTGACGTAATCGAGGCATTGATTGGCGCGCTTTATCTCGATCACGGGCTTGATGCCGCACAAGCGTTTATCCGCCGCCACTGGGAACCGCTGCTCAGCGGACAAGGCGGCGCGCCGCGCCATCCCAAATCAGCGCTTCAAGAATGGGCGGCGGCGCATAACCGTAAACCACCCGCATATTCTGTGACCGATCGTTCAGGGCCACACCATGCGCCGCGTTTCACGGTGAAAGTTTCGCTCGGTTCGGCAGGCGAGGCAGAGGCCGAGGGCCGTTCAAAGCAAGAAGCAGAGTCGGCTGCGGCAGAAGCACTTTTGGGAAAACTCTCGTGACTGATCAACAAAAATGCGGCCTCGTCGCCATTGTCGGCGCGCCTAATGCTGGTAAATCAACGCTTGTAAACGCGCTGGTTGGTCAGAAGGTTGCGATTGTCAGCCCCAAGGCACAAACAACGCGCGTCCGCCTGATGGGCATTGCGATGCACGGCCAAACCCAACTCATGCTTGTTGACACACCGGGAATTTTTGATCCCAAGCGGCGACTTGACCGGGCGATGGTGCAGGCGGCTTGGGGCGGCGCTCAGGATGCTGACGTGATTGCGCTGGTAATCGATGCCAAGGGCGGGCTTGGCGCCAAGGTTGCGAATATGATCGAAGCGTTGAAAGCACGCACCGAACCAAAGCTGCTCATCCTCAACAAGGTCGACATCGCCGATAAGGGCAAGCTCCTGATCCACGCCCAGCGCCTCAATGAACAGATCAATTTCACTGAAACACTGTTTGTCAGTGCAGCAACGGGTGACGGCCTCGAACTGCTCAAAGACCGGCTGGCGGCGCACATGCCCGAAGGGCCGTGGAATTTCCCCGAAGATCAGGTGAGCGACGCGACTGAACGGATGACCGCCGCTGAAATCACGCGCGAACAGCTTTTCCTCCAGCTCCATGCCGAACTGCCACAGGCGAGTGCAGTTGAAACCGAGAAGTATGAGGAACGCAGCGACGGTTCGGTTGAAATCCATCAGCAGATCCTTGTCGAACGGCCAACGCAGCGCGCAATCGTGCTTGGTAAAGGCGGCGCGCGCCTTAAAGAAATCGGGTCACGCGCGCGCGCCGAAATCGCGCTCAACCTCGGGCGGCGGGTGCATCTTTACCTCCATGTCAAGGTCAACCCCAAATGGGAGGACGACCGCGAGCATTACCGCAATATCGGGCTAGATTGGGTTGATTAGCCCAATATCTGCGCAACCCACGCTGGCACAAGATCGGTCGCCGCGCCCATCCGGCTTTCATCAAAGAAGTGGCTGCCCTGCGATGGCTCAAGATTAAGCTCCAATGTCCGCGCGCCGTAATGCCGCGCGGTGCGCACATAACCAGCGGCAGGATAAACCGCGCCAGACGTCCCGATTGAAACGAACAGATCGGTGCGCGCGACCGCTGCCTCAATCTCGTCCATCCTGTAAGGCATTTCGCCGAACCACACGATATCGGGGCGAAGCGCCGCTTCACCACAGTTGAGGCAGGCTGGCCGATCAAGCAAAGTCGCGCGCCACTCGCCGCGCGCATCACATGCGACGCACCACGCCGAAAGATGCTCCCCGTGCATGTGGATCAGGCGCTGTGCCCCGGCACGTTCATGCAAATCATCAACATTTTGCGTAACGATGGTAAGTTCGCCTGGCCAGCGCGCATCAAGTTCAGCAAGCGCATGATGCGCCGCATTAGGCTCAACCTGCTGAACAAACGCCCGCCGCATATCATAGAAGCGCAGCACCAACTCAGGATCACGCGCGAATGCCTCGGGCGTTGCGACATCTTCAACCCGGTGCTGCTCCCAAAGGCCGCCTGCGTCACGAAACGTGCCAACGCCGCTTTCGGCAGAAATGCCAGCGCCGGTCAGGATCACGATATTGCGGATGTCTTTCATTGTGCTCCCCAAAAATATATACGTCATTGCGAGCGAAGCGCGGCAATCCAGTCCCACCGTTGCAACTGGATTGCCGCGCTTCGCTCGTGGGTGACGAGTTATACAATACACTTCAGTAAAAATGACAGTCCGAACGGGGATGAAACAACAATGACCAATATCGGAATCATTGGCAGCGAAGGCCGGATGGGGGCCGCACTCAAGGCCGCCATCGCCGAAGCAGGTGCTGCGCACTCTGGCGGGATTGACGTCGGCGGCGACCCAATCGCGCTTGCCAAAATGAGCGACGTCCTCGTCGATTTCTCATCCCCCAAGGCACTGGTCAGCAATCTCGGCGCGGCGGTCGCGGCGGGCAGGCCAATTCTGATCGGCACCACGGGGCTTGATGAGGATCATCACCGCACAATTGATGATGCCGCGCGCCATATCGCGGTGCTTCAGACAGGTAACACCTCGCTCGGCATCACGCTGCTCGCGCGGCTGGTGAAAGAGGCGGCGGCGCGGCTTGGCCCCGATTGGGATATTGAGATTGCCGAGCTTCACCACAGGCATAAGGTTGACGCGCCGTCGGGCACGGCGCTCCTCCTCGGTGAGGCAGCCGCTACAGGACGCGGCATCCCCCTATCCCGGCACAGCGAACGCGGCCGCGACGGCCA
The DNA here is from genome assembly GCA_043728175.1 of Sphingomonadales bacterium. Classification (GTDB taxonomy): domain Bacteria; phylum Pseudomonadota; class Alphaproteobacteria; order Sphingomonadales; family Sphingomonadaceae; genus Aquisediminimonas. The sequence continues at coordinate 2,150 of JAYTMV010000075.1, read as the reverse complement.
TACTGGCCCCCGCGCACCCGGAGCCATCGGCTTCGCGAGCCTGCGCGGTGGATCAGCCGCAGGCGATCACACCGTGTTGATCGCGGGCGAAGGCGAACGCATCGAGCTAACCCACCGCGCCGAAAACCGCAGCATTTTTGCGCGTGGCGCGGTCAAAGCTGCCCTCTGGCTCACAGGAATGCCCGCCGGGCGGTACGGGATGGATCAGGTTCTGGGGATGTGAAGGGGGATGTTGATATGAGAGACGAAGATAATCCTGAATGAAGCGCGGATGATTTTGCACGCGCCAAAACTGGCGAGGATATCCCGGTGCATATTCGCGCCGCCTTCCCCAAGACGCGCAGACGCCCAGCGGGATCGAACAAGCAGCTCGTCAGCCTGCGGATTGACCGCGACGTGATCGAACGCTTCCGCGCGAGCGGCCCCGGCTGGCAATCACGGATCAACGAAGTGCTGGAAATCCGCCACACATGGCTGAACCAGACAAATCCGAGCGCCCGCTGCATTTGCCGCATGGCGCGAGGATCACCGCCGCGTTGATAACGGACGCCAAGCCGCGATGATCTTTGGTGCGGCGCTTGGCAGCGAGTGACTTGATATCTATTGCGCTGAAGCCCATATTACCTCTATCTACATTTTAACTTCGCGCGCATATTGCGCTTGAGTATTTTGAATTGAAGGACGGCGCATGACTGGTTTGACTGTCACAGCTCCAATTTCATCGGTAGCTGCTGTTGGGAATGAGTTTTTGAAGCTCGCGGCCAACGAGCCACAATTCGCTGTGGATCAAATGAAGCTTCAAAAACTTATTTTTTACGCTCATGCATGGCATTTGGCCTATGACAAAGGGCCGCTTTTTGAAAATGATTTTGAAGCTTGGCCTTGGGGACCTGTTGTGCGCGACGTTTATATGCAGACAAGAGCGTTTGGAAGAGGGATCGTAACATCGCGGCTCAGCGAGTTAAAGATTATCGAAGGCGATGGCGCTACAGTCTCATCGCCTGATGGGGTATCCAACAAAGAGCTATCAGATTTCATTCGATCAGTTTGGGACACGCTAAAGAACTATACGGCTGTGCAATTGTCCAACTCCACACACGGTCCGGGTGAGCCTTGGACAATTGTCAATGACACCATCGGGACAGATAGAAAACCTATCATTCCGAATGAATTGATCAAGAGTGTGTTTAAGCGGAAATTGAATGATGCAAATCCAAATTCCGCCGCCTGATCACACATCGAACGTCCCTGACAAAGCCACAAAGAAAGGGATCAGTGACTACACCGGCCCCGTAGCTGACAATCGCGTCCTTCACATAAATCTAGGGATATTGAAGTACGGCACTAATGATAAAACTCACGCAGCAGCAGTAGTTTTCTCGCTACTGCTGTTTTTCGCGATCATTGGTGTTCTGATTTTTGGTGACGGTGGAGATTGGACTAAGGAGGTATTCCGTTGGCTTGGCGGAGCGTTTCTTTTTGTTGCTGGTGTAGCAATAGGCAAAGGGCACGACGCAGAACCCGGAAAACCTGAAAAGGACTAATTAATTTATCGCACAAGCCCAACGCCAACCAAGCCATTCAAGATGATTGCGCAGCGAGTAAATCCAGTCCGTACCGACAAGCCACAACTCGTTGTTACAGGGCGGCACCTGTGATGATGGTCAACCAGCAGGTTGCAACCTGCGGCGTTGATGGTGAGGTCGATTTCAATCATTATTGGGTGCGCTGCCCCGATATGCCGCCTGAATATACTAGCTTTGATCCGCTACTCTACTCGCTCGACCTAATCCTACCGCTGGTTGACCTGCAACAGGATAGCGATTGGGCACCCGTCATCACCAACAGCAAGGGAATGGCATTGCCACTCGGCTGGTGGGCGCGCAGTTTGATGTGGTTTGAAATCCTGTTCGGCTGGATGGCGAGCTTGACGCTGGTGGCGGTGCTTGGGCGGTTGGTGGATAAGGATTGAGGGGGGAATGCGCTACCTACTGAACTCCGTTTGGTTAGAGCGGCAGATGTAAAATATAAATCGTCGCCCCGTGTCGAGCTGTATAGACCGGAGACATGGTGGACAGGTGTACGGGGACATGGTGGACACATTGGCGTGGAGGATTTGCCATGCCATTCAAGGAGTGTTCGCCAGTGAC
>JAYTMV010000074.1:0-2003 GCA_043728175.1 Sphingomonadales bacterium | reverse complement strand
GAGCTTGGCGGATCGCATATCCACGCCAAAAACGGCGCGATAGATGATGAGGCTGAAAGCGAGGCCGATGCGTTTGCACGGGCGCGGGCGTTCCTGTCTTACCTGCCGTCCTCGGTTTTTGAACTGCCTGTGCGGACGCCGACCAAGGACAAGCCTGATCGCCGCGACCCAAGCCTGATCGAAGCCGTCCCGCGTGATCTGCGCAATCTGTATAAAGTGCGGCCAATTATCGAGGCGGTGTTTGATATCGGCAGCTTCTTTGAAATCGGGCGGCAGCATGGCCCCTCAATTGTCACTGGTTTTGCCCGGCTTGATGGCTATCCGGTTGCGGTGATGGCGAGCGATCCGATGGTACTCGGCGGGCTGTGGACAGCGGCGACCGCGCGCAAGGTTGAACGCTTTGTTGACCTTGCCGACACATTCCACCTGCCAATCGTCCACATGGTCGATAACCCCGGCTTCATGATCGGTCGCAAGGCCGAGGAAGACGGCACCATCCGTTACGGCAGCCGCGCGATGATGGCGGTCTATCAAAGCAAAGTGCCCATCGCCGTCGTCGTAATGCGCAAAGTCTACGGCATGGGCGGCAGCGCTCCCGCCAACCTGTCGCGCACCAAATGGCGCTTCGCCTGGCCAAGCGGCGATTGGGGCAGCCTGCCCATCTCAGGCGGATTGGAAGCGGCCTATCGCGGCGAACTGGAGGCGTCAGATAATCCCAAGGCGCTGCTCAAAGACATCACCGACCGCCTCAACCGCGTGCGATCCCCCTTCCGCACGGCGGAGAAATTCGGGATTGAGGATATCATCGATCCAAGGGACACACGACCAATGCTGTGCGAGTTTATTGAGGCGGCATACCGGGTGCTGGAGCCGGGGATGAGAGGGCGAGGGTGGCGGTGTTGACACAAAAAAACGGCCCCGGAAGTTTCCCTCCGAGGCCGTTCTTATAACTAACACTCCAAACCCGAAAATTAGCGCTTCGAGAATTGGAAGCTCTTACGGGCCTTGGCCTTGCCGTATTTCTTACGCTCAACGGTGCGGCTGTCGCGGGTGAGGAAGCCGGCGGCTTTCACTGGTGCGCGCAGGGCTGGTTCATATTTGGTCAGTGCTTGGCTAATACCGTGCTTTACGGCACCTGCCTGGCCCGAAAGGCCACCGCCCTTGACGGTGCAGATCACATCGAACTGATCCTTGCGGTCGGTCACTTCAAACGGCTGATTGATCACCAGACGCAGCGTTGGCCGTGCGAAGTAGCTTGTTTGATCGCGGCCATTGACGATGACGCGGCCAGTGCCGGGCATGATCCAGACGCGGGCAACCGCATCCTTGCGGCGGCCTGTGGCGTAGGAGCGGCCCTGCGCATCGACGATGCGTTCGCGCAGTGGCATGGTCGGCAGGACAGCAATCGGTGCAACAGGCGCATCGATTTCAATGGTGGAGGCTGGAGCCGCAGAAGCCGCAACGGGTGCCGCGCCGGTCAGGCCGGCAAGATCGGAGAGTGATTGACGATTATCAGACATTATGCACCCACCTTGTTCTTGCGGTTCATTGCGCCGATATCGAGCGGCTCAGGGTTTTGGGCGACATGAGGATGCTCAGTGCCAGCGAAAATGCGTAAGGCACGCATCTGATCACGGCCAAGCGGGCCGCGCGGGATCATCCGCTCAACAGCCTTTTCGATCACACGCTCAGGAAAGCGGCCTTCGAGAACTTTACCAGCGGTGATGCTCTTGATCCCGCCGGGGTGGCCGGTGTGGCGATAGTAAATTTTCTGCGCAAGCTTACGGCCAGTAAAGCGCACCTTATCCGCGTTGATGATGATAACATTGTCACCGCAATCAACATGGGGGGTGTAGCTAGGCTTATGCTTGCCGCGCAGAATGTTGGCGACGATTGAGGCCATACGACCAACAACCAGACCTTCGGCATCAACGATATGCCATTTCTTTTCCACATCCATCGGGCGAACCGACTTTGTGGTCTTCATCAGAGCCTTCATGGCA
>JAYTMV010000073.1:0-21509 GCA_043728175.1 Sphingomonadales bacterium | reverse complement strand
AGCCATGACCGAGAGCAAGCCGCCAGCAGTTGAGGTTCCGCCGATTAGGGCATCGCCAGCCATAATGCTGGTCGCGCCGCCCGAAGTGAGCGACGTGAAACTCGCGTCGCCGATGCCCGATACTGAAATCACGCTGCCAGCATTGACCGTGCCAAGTGACGCATTTCCGCCGAAGTTGACACTGAATCCGTCTGCTGCGGTTGCATCGCCAGCGGTAACTGTATCGGCATTGATCGTGATTGAACCAAGCGTTGCAGTGGACTGCGCAATATTTGCCAAAGCACCGCCGTTCACAAGGATATTGCCACGGTCAGCGGTCAGCATAGTTGCGGTCGCGCCACCACTCGTCGTCAGTGTAACATTATCCTTGGCGCGGCCAGTGCCGAGCGTGATCGTCCCCGAATTTGCCGTGACGTTCAGATTGCTTGGGTCAACGACTTCGCCGTAACCACTGTTGAAAGTGCCATTGGCTGCGGCGCTGATAATGTTGACATTGCCCGCACCAACCACATCAATGTCATCGCCTGCGGTGAGTGATGTTGCTGAAAGGCCGTTGGTCGCTCCTGTTAGGCTGATATCACGCGCGGCGGTTACATTGCCAAGCTGGATGCGACTGTTGGCTAGGCCAGCGGTATCGATGATTACATCAAACCCGGCAATCGCCTGACTGATGATGACGTCTCTCTGGCTGATAACAACGCTTGGGCCAGTGCCGCTGACGTTGATCGAATTTCCAGCAGTGACCGTGCCCACAGTCATCGTGCCGCCAAAGTTGAAGTTCGCGTCGGTTCCAGCGGCAACCGTTCCCGCATCGATATTGCCAGCGGTGATCGTAACCGAGCCTTGTGATGCGGTGGCCGTGCCGACGTTGGCCGATGGGCCACCGTTTACTAATATGGCGCCGCGATCAGCGGTCAGTGTAGTGGCCATTACTCCGGTTGTGCCGGTCAGCGTGAGATTGTCCTTCGCACGCGCCGTACCGATCATCGCCTGCGTCGCTGCGGTCAGCGTGATGTTGCTGAGATCGCTACCATAGCCGCTGTTACTGCCTGTCGTCAGTGCGTTAGTGATTGTTACTTTGCCACTGCCGACCACATCAATATCATCGCCTGCGGTCAAACCAGTCGCGGTAATCCCGTTGGTGCCGCCAGTGAGGCCGATGTCACGATTAGCATTAACGGTTCCAAGTGTGATGCTGCTATTTGCAAGTCCTTTGGTATCGATCAGGGCATCGCGCGCTGCGGTCGTGGTGCCAATATCAATAATACGTGCGCTTGCAACGACATCGCTGCCTGTGCTTGTCAGCGTGTCGACGTCGATGCTGTCAACCATCACCGAAAGCAGACCGCCAGCGGTTGCCATGCCGCCGGTGACACTGCCACCCGCCATAATCACCGTCTCGTTGCCCGAAGTGAGCGAGGTGAAGGCGGCGTTGCCTGTGCCAGTTACAGTGATAGCACTACCAGCATTGACCGTGCCAAGTGACGCATTTGCGCCGAAGTTGACAGTGAATGCGTCGCCAGCACTTGCTCTATCGGCTGTTACGGTACCGGCGTTAATCGTGATCGAGCCGAGCGTTGCAGTCGATTGCATGACGTTTGCCGATGTACCGCCGTTGATCAGGATATTGCCTTGCTCAGCAATCACCGTTCCTGCCATCGTGCCAGTAATCGTCGTAAGCGTAACATTATCTCTCGCCTGCGCGGTGCCGATCATCGCCTGTGCTGCATTCAGCGTGATATTGCTCAGATCGCTTCCATAGCCCCAATCACCATAACCTTCGTTGCCAATGGGAGCAGGACGCGTGACATCACCGTAACCATCGTCGCCGTAACCGCCGTTGAACGAGCCGTCGGTAATCGCGAGGCCGATCTTGGCATTGCCGGTAATATCAATATCAATATCATCGCCCGCCATCAGGCTCGTCGCGGTCAGGCCATTGGTTGCGCCGGTGAGCAGGATATCACGACCGACGATCACATCGCCAAGCGCGATACGGCTGTTGGTTGGCTTGCCCGTATCGACGGTAAAGTCGAAGCGCGCACCCGCCGTACCGACGGTGACATCGCGCCCGCCGAGGAAAATGCTGGCGAAATTGCTGATGACACTGCCCAGGTTTATGATGTCGCTACCAACGAAGACGTCACCGTCTGCGCTAATGTTGTCGCCCGAAACTGAAGCGCCACCGCTGATATTGGTTGAACCGCCGCTTGTAAGGTTGTCGAAGTTCACACCGTTGCTGGCTGTAAACTGGATCGCGCCGCCTGCGTCAGCACTGCCGCCAGCAATGGCATCGCCCGCGTTGAGGCTGATGTCACCGCCCGTCGACAGATCGACAAAGCTGATCGTACCGCGCATCGAATTGCCTGTGATCGGGCCTTGCGCGGCATTTGCCGTACCAAGTGACTGATCCTCGCTTGTGATGACGCTGATCGCGCCACCGGCAATGAGTGATGTGCCCACAAAACTTTCGGAATTGACGCTGAGATTGCTCGCCGCATTGACCATTACGACTGTGACAGCGTCGCCGTTGATGACAACATCGCTGCCAGTGTCAGTAATGCCAAGCCCGCGCGTTCTGGCAAGCCCAGTGAGGGTGAAATTGCCGCTATCAACGCGGATGTCATCGCCAGCATCAAGGTTGGCCGCGTTCACCGCGCCGTTGCTTGTCAGTCGGATATCGCTGCCGTCAGCAGGTGCGGCGACAATCGCAAAGGCGGGCGCGTTAAAGGCCAAGCTGCGATCATCACGCGCTGTACCCGACGCTGTGATGTTGCCAAGCGTGATACCGTTCGTCGCGCTGACATCGACATCATCGCCAGCAGTTGCCGAGCTGACGTTGGCGGTGCCGCTTGCAATCAGGCGAATATCTTCGCCTGCTGCGAGTGTCGTGCCGCTGATGTTTTGCGCGTTGACGCCGAGCATGGTCGTCGCGTTTGCAGTTCCAAGTGTAACATTGCCCGTTGAGACGGCAAAGATATTATCAGCAGTTGCAGTAACGAGTGAGGCACTGCCCGTGCTGTTGGCAATGATATTGGCCGCAGCAGTTATGGTTGTCGCATTGATCGTTCCCACTGCGTTGAACGCGACATTGCGGCCAGCGCTGGTTGCGCCTGCAACTATGTTACTAGCAGCGGTATAAAGCACATCACGCGCGGCAGTGCCCGTTGCAACCGAAGCAGCCGTAGCGTTGACTGTGAGATCGAGACCCGACGTTGCGGTTGTGATTGTCGCATTCCCACCATTTGACGCGGTTACAGTCAGATTATTGCCGCTGCCCGACATTAAAGTTGTGGCGGTGATGCCATTCGCGCCGCTATTCAGGGTCAGCGCGCCGCCAGCATTGGCGCTGTTCCCCGTGATCGCGCTTGACGCGGTAATCGAGGTGCTTGCGCCTGATGACAACATGCCAAACGCGACGGCTCCGCCATTGGCGTTAAACGTCAGCGCTGTACCCGCATTGGCATTGCCGCCGGTGATTGAAGTCCCCGCGACGAGAGATGTCGTCGTGCCTGACATTAACTGTGTGAAGCTGATACCAGTGCCAGCATTCGCCACGATGCGAGCGCCGGCGGTCGTGGTGCCAAGGTTGGCCGCCGCGTCAGTGATCACGATTACGTCGGTTCCAGCACCAAGCGTGGTTGCGCTCAGACTGCCCGACGTATTGCGCAGGTTGCGTCCTGCGCTTGCGGAGGTGATTGCCACATCACCGCTGATCATTGCGTTAATATCGCGCGTCGCCGCTGCACTACCGATTGTGGCGTTGCCGGTGCCGTTTAGGATCACGTCTTTGCCCGCGACCAACGCTCCGAGCAGTGCGCTCGCGCCAAAGTTCACACCAATGTCGGTGGCAGCGTTGACGTTCGTTGCATTAACGGCGTCGGCGTTGATCGTCACCGCGTCAAGCGTCGCAGTCGCATTCATGAGCGTGGCTGATGTGCCGCCGTTGACAATGACGGCACCGCGATCAGCGGTGAGCGACGTTGTCGAAGTCGCCCCGGTCACAGCGGTCAGCGTGAGATTGTCTTTGGCTCGGCCGGTTGCAACACTTACCGTGCTCGATGACGAAGTTACGCTCAGGTTGCTTGCGTCGCCGCCATAGCCGCTGTTGAAACTGCCGTCGGTGAGGGCGCTTGTGATCGATACCGAGCCACTGCCAACCACGTCAATATCATCGCCTGCGATCAGGCTAGTCGCGATGAACCCGTTGGTGCCGCCGGTGAGGCGGATGTCACGCGCGGCGCGGGCAGTGCCAAGCATAATATCACTGTTGGCCGCACCTTGGGTGTCGATGATCAAATCGAGACCCGCATTGGTATTGCCGAGCGACACAGCTCTCGCATTGACCAAAATATTGCCGATAGTGGTTGTCGCTGCGTTGCTCGACGCGCTGTCGGCAGTGATCACAATGCTGTTTCCGGCCAATATGCTGTTGCCCGAAAGGCTACCGCTGCTGAACCGGAAATTGCTGAGCGCACTTATTGCGTTGAACGTGAATGCAGCAGGCGTTGTAATTTCTATATCACTGTCGCTGCCGAGCGAGCCAAGCCCTGTCGTCAGAAGTGAGCCCGTTGCGCTCACCGCGCCAAGCGCATTGATGATGATGTCATCGCCTGCCGTCACATTGATGACTGACGCGCTGCCATTGCTAGTGAGTGAGAAATCGCGACCTGCGTTTGCATCGCCAACACTTACTGACGTTTGCCCGGTTAGGATGATATCTTGGCCAGCAACTAATGCAGCCGGAGCAAGCGCGGCGATGGTTTGCGCGCTGACTATCAGATCATTGGCGGCATTAAGAGTGCCAAGATTGATCGTGCCATAGCCAGCCGTCGCGTCGATATCACTGCCGTTGGCCGCAGTCGCACCGAAGCTGATTGTGCCGTAACCGAAATTGACTGTCCGGTCATCCGCGCCATTAGCATTGGTGGTGATATCGGTGAGCGTTATATTACCAGCGCTTGACGTGGCCGAGAAATCATCAGCTGCAAGTGCTGTTGTGACGGAAATATCCCCGCTCGCCGAGAGTGCGATATCTTCACCAGCAGTCAGATTGCTGCCGGTGATGCTTGCTCCGCGCACGGCGAGACTTGTTTGCGAATTTATGGTGTCAATCAATACCACAGCGCCTGAATTGATGATGATATTGCTACGGTTGGCAGCGGCATCGAGGCCGAGACCAACTCCAGTGGTGGTCAGATTGTTCGCCGTGATGTTACCAGCCGTTGAGAGCACGATCTCATCATTCGACATCGCTGTGCCGAGCGTAATTGCGCCGCTTGTCGAAAGAATAACAACATCTGCGTCACCCATGCCATCATCAGGGCCAGTGCCACGTGCCGTTGCCGACAGGACGGAGATGTTTCCACTGTTCGAGGTCGCCAATACATCATCACCGGCGCTGATCGCCTGCGTGTTAATCGCGCCAGTGGTAAGAAGATCGACATCTTCGCCCGCCATGATGCTGCCATTGGCAAGCAAGCTCGCGCTATTAACACGGAAATTGCCAAACGCGTCGATCATGTTGACCGTCACGTCACCCGGCGTGACGATTGAGATATCACTTTCGCCGCCCATCGCGGCAATGCCCGTCGTCAGCGCAAGTCCGGCGATATTGACAAGGCCGTTCGCACTGACCGCGATATCGTCGCCCGCAACAAGATCGCCCGCACTGACGCCGCCAAGGCGCGATGTAATGGTAAGATCATTATCCGAACGAATACGACTGCCCGGCATGGCGTTAAAATCATTGCCAGCAATGAAATTCGCGTTCCCAGCAAGGATCGTATTGGCGTTCGCCGAACGACCGCTGTGGTTGACGGCTATTGTATTAAGCGCCTCAGCATTCAGGTTGTTGCCCACGAATATATTGCCAGTATCCATCGCCGAAACCGCGATGCTTTCGTCCGACAGCAGCGTAACAGCACTGTTGGCGAGGATCGCGCCCTTATCAACGGTTAGGAAAATGCCCGCATTGGGATTGAAACCAGACGTATTGCGGCCAAGTGTTCGGGCCGAAAGCGTCGAGAAGTTTGTCGCCGTCGTCTGACCGCCGTTAGCCGCAATGTTGATGCGTCCGGCGGCGGCATTCGTCGCTGCTTCGGGGTTATCAATTCGCGTTGAGAAACCGCTGGCTTCAAGATCAGCGCTATCGAGATTGAGTACGCCTGCCGTTCCGTTCGCGGCGCGCTGCGAGCGAACGTCAATAATGCCGCCGCGTCCGCCTATCTCGGTTCCAGTGACAAGGCTGCTGCCGTTGGCTGTCACAAAGGTCGACGGCGTGGACAGCGTTCCGCCAGTTGCGAAGATGCTGACCGTGCCGCCTTGCGCTGTGCCAATTTGCGCCTCACCATTGGCGGCAAGTTCAAGCGTTTGTGTCAGCAAGACCGTTGCGTTGTTGACGTTTACCGAGACAGCACCGCCTGTGGCCGTGCCATCGGGCATACCACCATTTGCCGCAGAGCCTGTGGGGCCAGTTTCATCACCGCCGCTGCGGCCTGTTCCAATGGTCGCATTTGCCGACAATGTGACTGTGCCGCCCGCCAGAGTCGATCCACTCAACACGTTAAACTCTGCAACGCCTCCAGTCGCATGACCGCTGGTTGCAGACGTTGCAGTATTTGCAGTTGGCTGGGTGTTGACCTGCGTTACGAAACTGTTTGAAGTCGCATCAGCGATAATCGAAACATCGCCCGCCGTAAGCGTTGCACTATTCGATGCAGTCAATCGCGCAGTGCCTGCAATCGCGGAGCCACCATTTGCATTAAGATTACTAATTCCGCCGGAGGCCAAGCTTCTGATCATAATGTCGGATGCTTGGAATGTTCCGCCGGAAATGCCGACCGCAGCAGTGCCAGCCTGCGCATTGCCGCCATTGCCGCCGAGAACCGAGGCTTGACCGCCGCTGCCGCCACCCGCGCCGACAGTCAAATTAAGCGATCCGATCTGTACCGAAGCGCCCGATGCGGTGGAAAGCATGGCAGTGCCGCCGTTGGCTAGTCCACCATTCCCGCCGGTTTCGCCAAACCCGCCAGCGCCTCCGCCAGCAGTGCTTCTGACAATGGCAGTAGATGCGTTGAATGCGCCACCCGCAACTGTGATCTGCGCGCTGCCACCCTGACCGGTGCCGCCATCGCCGCCTCTGCCTCCGGTAGAACCAGCAACCTGCGCGCCACCCATTCCGCCTGCCGTTGAAGCGGACACATCGAGTGTGCCAACTATATTAGTGACGTTTGTAGCAATAAAGCTGGTGGTTCCAGCGATCGCCGCGCCACCATTGCCGCCAATGCGCCCTGTTCCGCCACTGCCGCCGCCAGCGTTAGTGCCAATGAATGCAGTTGAATTTGTGCTGTTGAACTGCGCGTTCGTAACAGCCGCAGTGCCGCCGGTTCCAGCGCCGCCCATGCCGCCGGTACCCATGCCACCATAGCCAGCGTTGCCGCCAGCGCCCGCAATAACGCCAGCGGTAACGGTCAAATTCGCAGCGCTGGCACCGCCACCGCCACCGTCTAGCCGTGCTGTGCCGCCAGTGGCTGCGCCACCGTCACCACCATTGCCAGTTTGACTAGACCCACCGATGCCCCCAACGGCAAAGGCACCAATGAACGACGTTGTGTTCTGGCCGCTAAATGTTGCATTTTTGATAGTGGATAAGCCGCCTGTTGCGAGACCTCCTGCGCCCCCATTGCCGAGGGTTCCAGCTCCCCCAGCGCCGGCAATGCCGCCGGAGAGCGCGTTCAAGTTCACAGCGATAAGCGCGCCGCTGCCGCCGTCGACCAACGCCGTGCCGCCTAAAGCCGCGCCGCCTGCGCCGCCATTTCCATTGCTACTGCTGCCGCCCAGTTCGCCAAAGCTGCGTGCATTGGCGGTTGCGGCAAGCGTCAGATTGATATCTGCGCCGTTTTTGCCCAAGATCTCAGCGATACCACCGGTTGCTGTTCCAGAGTTACCGCCATTTGCAAGTCCCTGACCAGACTGACCGTTGCCGCCAGCGCCGCTCCGTGCCATAGCGGAAACGCTCACGACATTAACAGTCAACGTCGCGCCATCGGCGGCTATCCGCGCAGCGCCGCCAAGGCTGTTGCCGCCGTTACCGCCATTGCCGTCAAAACCAGCTCCGCCTCGACCGCCAAAGCTGTTTGCCGTCAATATCGTTATCGGGGAAGTGATAGCACCTGCGGTGTGCGTAAAGCTCGCCGAGCCAGTGTTGAGCGCGTTGCCACCGTTGCCGCCAACAGTACCGTTGCCGCCACTCCCGCCGATAGCCTCAGCTATAATGGAGAGGTTAGCGATATTTGTCGAAACTATATTGGTCAAAGGTGCAGATGCAGTGACGCTTGCCATTCCTGCGCTGCCGTTTCCGCCCGCGCCACCAGTGACGAGTGCGCCGTACCCGCTGTTGTTCGCGCTGCCGCCACTCCCGCCGGAACCTCGCGTGCTGAGCGCAACGTTTCCGAAATCGATATGGTTGTTGACAAGATTGAGTGTTGCCGTCCCGCCAATTGCTGAACCGCCCGCGCCGCCACTAGCACTGTTGCTTGTTCCGCCAAGCCCGCCAGATGCCTCTGAATTTACGGTAAGATCGACTGCAAAGCGCGGACTGTTTGGCTGAATATCCGCTCCAGCGAGCGTGAGTATAGAAGTGCCACCAGTCGCCGCGCCACCAGCTCCACCCGAAGTGAGATGACCAAGCCCGCCAGATCCGCCGCGCGCTGATGAATTTACTGAAGATGCCAGCGGGGTTGGTGCAGGATTGATCGGCAGCTTCATCAGGAACAATGTTGCCGCTTCAGAAGTGAGCACGTTTGCTTGGCCACCCATCGCTACGCCGCCTGCGCCGCCTAAAGCCCCTTCGCCGCCATCACCGCCGATTGCCGAGGACGATAAGACCAATCCAGCAGTGCGAACCACGCCACTGGTAATGTTTATTTCTGACGTTCCAGCCGTCGCAGCGCCGCCAGCGCCGCCAACTTCAGCGCCGCCGTTGCCAAGTCCGCCGTGACCGCCGGTCGCATCGGTTGTCAAGCGGAAGGACTCGATAACTGAGTCGCCTCCGCTGATGTTCACGCGTGCGCTGCCGCCCACAGCGCTGCCACCAATGCCGCCAAAAATAGCGTCGCCGCCAAGCGCATTCGCGTCGAGAACAAGCGGGCCAGATTGCAGTGAGCCCGAATTGATGTTGACGAGTATGTTTCCGCCAATAGCATCACCGGCAGACTCAAGGCCGCGAGTCATCGCTGACGCATCGATTCCAATTGTGCCCGTGCTGCGCATTCTGCCGCCGCTGTTTGTTGTCAGCGAAACCGCGCCGCCAAACGTATCGCCGCCGCTTACTGCATTCGCGCCGTAATTCATTGCCGACGCGAGAATATCGCCGTTATTTGACACTAATGCCGTGATGGTGCCGCCGCGCACTTCGCCGGGTTGCACCCCGAGTGCTGATGCAGACTCTTCAGCGGATACGTTGGCGGAAATCAAATCACCGACGAGCAAGCTGCCATTGTTGGCGTTGATCGCAATGGTGCCGCCTTGCAGCGCGCCGTTACCTTCTGATCCGCTGGCGGATGCATTGAGTAACAAATCACCATTGATGTTGATCACCGTATCAGTCACATCAAATTGAATAGTGCCGCCAGTGCTTGATTGCGGCGTTGCTTCGTTTGTCGCGAACGCAGCGCCGCGTTCTTTCTCAGGCCCAGTTCCCGTATCACCTGATTGCACAGCACTTGCGCTAACATTCGCCAAAATCGTGCCGAGGCCAACCACGCCGCCACTCGCGACCAAAGACGCTGTTCCGCCAGTTGCCACACCGCCAAGATCGCTCACGGCGCTGCTGTCAAAACTTATGTTAATTGGTGCAAAAGTTCCGCCACCCAGAATAAGGTTTGTTGTTCCGCCTGTTGCATTTCCAGCGATAGGCATTTCATTTTCACCGAGCCCGGCAACACCGCGCGCGCCCGCTTCAATCACAAGGCCAGCCGCTGAAAGCTGTGATCCAGCCGCGCCGACTCTGACAGTCGCGCTGCCGCCAAATGCGTTTCTAGCGAACATTACGTCAGCGTCAGACGCCTTGACAGTCGCGCTGCCAGAGACCGTAATCCTGCCCAAATCTGCTGCAAGCAATGAAACCGGGGTGCGGACTTCACCAACCCCTTGCGACGGGCCGCCGTCTACAATCAAATTGCCGATAACTGAGATCAGCCCCGAATTTCCACCATAACCGGTTTCGCCGAGTGCGATTACGCGCGCTGCTGCGCCGTCGACCAAGTTATTTGATGAAACCGATAAGCCAGCGTTAAACATCGCACTGCTGGTCGCAACTGCCCTGACTTCGGCAAGTCGGTCAGCATTGAGCGCGACACTGTTACTAAACTGTATCGTTGTTCCTGTTGCCGGCGCAATTAGGGCATCGCCAGTCGCATTGGTCAGAAGCGATGCGTTGAAGATCGTCGCACCGTCGGCACCAATTGTGATGTTTGCGGTTGCCGTACCCGCAGCGAAATCGGTGAAGCTAGCGCCGTAGCCGCTGTCAGTCACATTACGGCCTGCTGACAAGATAACGGCGCCGTTCCGCACACTTGCCGACGTTGCGGCCGAATAGCCAAGTGACCCTGAAATTAGCGTTGTGATAGCATCATTTTTGGGAACCGCTGCCACATAAATCCGCTGAGGACTTGTATCGTTTGGCGCACGCGTCAGCTCTGTTGAGCCAGTATGCGTTACTGCCGCACTGCTATCGGTTCCTTGAACAAAGCTGATGTCAAAAAGGTTGTTTTGGATCGTCACATCAACCGCTTCGGCGGCAATGTAACCAACTGAGCCATCGCTTCTTACGTTGCCCGACTGGACAACGCGCGGCGCGACGAGCGCAACATAGCTACCGACGCCTTGCGCAAGGATTGAAGCGCCGTTGTTGATATCGACAGCCGTGCCCGCAGCGGCTCCACTGAAACTGAATGAATTGCTGCCTGCGCCAAACCCGATATCTGCGGCTGAAAGCACTAGGCTGCCGACATCAAAGACTGCGCTTGAACTCGCGATAATCCCGCCGGGACTGTAGAACAATATTGTGCCGCCGGGGGTTGATCCACCGATTGCATTTACAATCCTAGATTGAACGGTGCCGTCAAAGCGGATGGCACGAGTCGTGTCTGTTGGAATGATGCGATTAAGGACGGTGAAATTGGTAACGCCTGAGGCGGGAACATTTTGAAATAGGCCAGTTCGTCCGCTTGGCAGAAAAATAATTGGGCCGCCGCCATTTGCTGTGTCAAAAGGAGTGAAATTGATAACCGTCTGCGGGGTGGCGACGGTGATTATGTCTAATGTTGGGGTTTGTATGATCGTTGCGATACCGCTGGCAACGGTTCCAATGCCCTGAAACGCCGCATCTGCGCCTGTAAGCGGAGGAGGGCCGGGTGCAGCGGCTTGCACCGCCCCAGCCGAAATCATTGAGGTCGCCATGGCACAGCTTGCCAACAGCCGAAGCTGAAGACCTTTTGCCTGCGTATGAGTTCGCGTTACGATGGCCAACATAATCTATGCCCTTCAATGTACGAGCGATTTCGCGTTACTGCCGTTTCCACGGTATCAGTCTAATGGTAAGGTTTGCTAGGATACGCACGTCACCGCGCTTGGTTTGTAAACCTGCGCGCTTGAGTGGAACCGCTGCGCCAAGATCGAGATTGATCCTCTGGCCGTAACCAAGGCGAACCCCACCGCCAGCCGAATAAAGTTTCTGCGGGTTGAGCGAGCGTAAATCGGAGTCACGATTCCAAACGACTGCTGCATCACCAAAAACATAGCCTTGCAGTGCAACACTTTTTGTCGTTTTAGCGATCAGGCTGCCAACCTTGATTTCACCTGCGGCAGCGACGCCGCGATCACCGCTTAAAATTCCAGGATCATAGCCGCGCCCAACGGTGTAGTTGCCCGTCGAGAACTCTTCAAAGCTCAAGAGCGCTTTTTTGGCGTATTGGACGCGCGGGGCTAGGCTGAAAGCAAGGTTTTTGAGTGGACGAATTTCGCCATAGCCCGATGCGCGAACGACAAATGCAGTCGCGTCCCCCTCGGCGCGGCTTGGGCAGCGCACAAGTGTGCCGCATGACAGGCTTGATCCAAGCGCGCCAATGCCGTGACGTAACTCAAAAGATCCCGCTACGCGCCAGCGCGGCTCAGCACTGCTATACCCGCTCGTCCCCGTCAGGCTGTTGCTGTCAATCGCATCGGCATCAAATTTCCCGTAAATCACACGCAATTTGTCGTTAGTGATGAGCGATCCAGCAACGCGGGCGCGTTGATCAATTATGTCCAAACCGCCGCTAAAATTGACGTTATTGGCTTGGCTGCGCAGCACGGGATAGCGCGTCGAAAGCGAGCCAATCAGGGTCTTGGATATCAATCCGCTGCCGGCACCGATTGTTGGTTTGGTGACGGCATAAGTGAGGCCACCACCGAGTGTCAAACCCTGACGACCAACCCTGATTTCCTCACCAAATTGCCCGACCAACTGTTCCTTAAAATCAGCGGTTGAGAAGAACCCAAGCGTGGTCTGGTCGCCAAGCCCGAGCAGGCCGTTTAGCCTAACTTGCGAAATCCCGCCGAACCGGCCCACTGCTTTTGATCCGTAGTTTTGCACATTCACGTCAACTTCAACGGGCGTATAGCTCACTTGAACATCACCAATGACCTCGCCCGGATTGGTACCCGCTGGCCGCAGCGTAAGTCGGACGTCATAGCCCGGAATATCGCGCGCAAGCAGAAGATAACGCTCGGCGTCGATAACATTGAATATCGGCTGATTTTTGATTGCGTCGAGGTAACCTGAAATCAGCCCGCCTGTTTTGCCAATATTTCCGCGCACTTGGAAATTGACAAGCTTGGCAAGCAACACATCAAATTTTACGCTGCCGCTATCGATTTTTTGCGGTGGAATCTGCACCGCAGCGAGATAGCCTTTGCCACGGAGTATCGTCGCCGCTTCGTCGCGAATGACGCAGACAGTCGCAATCGGTATCGTCTGCCCCACGTAGCGCGCAAAGGATGGACGTAGTATTTCACTGTCGATTCCGCGCAAATCGCCGAAATCAACGTTAGAAAGAGTGACTGTTATGCCTTTGAAATTTTCGCTGTCGAGCGCGCAGGGCGCACGCTCGATCTTAGTTTCATCGCTGACGCGCTGACCGCTATCTTTTGCAATCGGTGCAATTGGTGCTCGGTCAATTTCCTCACGCGTTGGGGTTGGTGGCGGAGAAGACGGTGCTGTTTGCGCTGAAAGCACTGTTGGCAAGCCGGCTACCGAAACCAAAGTGCTGGTAAGTGCGGCGAGCCTGAAGTTCACAATCGTCCCCTTTTTTAAGTCTTCAGTTGCGCGTGCAAGCCAATGCCAGCACAACAATGCTCGGCCTGCCATTTACGACAAGACCAAGCATATTGCCGTAATTTAGCTACTTTACTGGCGACCAAAGGAACTTTGGATGTCGCCTATATCTGGCGTCTATCCCCAAAACGAAATTATAAGCTATCCCGTTGACCAGATGGTCAGCCCGCCGACTTATCTTCATCAGCTTGCGGCGAAATTGTTTCGACAAGCAAATCAAGCTGAGCGTTGCAGCCCGAACGGACAAAGCCCGAAATCGTGTTTTCAACACCCTGCGGATTTGGGCCCATCGTTGCAAAACGAAGCGTTACTGGAGCCGCCACACCGTCGCGTGACACACGGTACTGCGCGCCATCGTTGATGGGAAGCTCAGCCGTTGGCCATGCCTTTACCGATTGCATAGGGCGGAGAGCCACTGGCATTGATTTGCCATCACTCACGCGGGTGAGCGTAACGCTACCGCCCTGCTCGCCTGTTGGCGTCCAGAACGAGACAGCGTTGATATCAGCAACGCATACGGTTGCCGATTTGGTCGTATCAATCAACCAGACATTCGTGGGACGAACAGGTGCTTCGCTAACTGCACCACGAACCGCACCAGTCCTGACTTGGCGCGTGCCGGTGTTCTTCAGAACGGTCGCGATATTTGAACTCGTCTGCGTATTGGCGGTAGTCGAGAATGTGCCAGGCCCTCTCAATACGCGCGTACCTTGACCGTCAAGCAGCGTCACAATGTCACCCGCCTTCAACGTTACAGTGCTGTTATCAGCAATTGCCTTGCCGGGGGAAAAGGCCTTTGCAGAAGGGCCGGAAGATTTTACGACGATTGCTTTCGCACTCGCTACTGCAACATCCGCACTGAGCAGGGCCAAAGCCGCTGCACCGCACGCGAGAGTTTTGTTAATCCAAGACAAAGTAGCCTCCTTTTTCTTGATGCGCTAACCTGTAAACGAAGTTTGCTAGCGCAAAGTCTTCCGGATGGCTAGCCGATTCATCGTTAAGCGCTGTGATAGCGGACACATCGCCCTGAATCGCACCTCTTGCAAGTTTTGCAAAGGTTTGCCGTTGCGATGAGTCCATATTTGGGACAGGTTCAAACACCTCAAGTGGCGTTGATCGTCCGCGAAGCACGATTCGTCCCAGTGGGCGGAACCAATCGACTCCGGCGAGTTCGACCGCCTCTTGGCTGGCCAGCACCTTTGATTTGGTCTGCTTATTGGCAGCCTCAAGCCGCGCTGCGGTATTCATGCTGTCACCAAGCGCGGTATATTGAAAACGCCCTTCACCGCCAAAATTTCCGACAATTGCTTCACCAAAATGGAAGCCAACGCGCGTGACACCAATTTTTGGGACACCGGCAGGAACCGTTTTGCGAAACTCCTCACCAGCTTCGTACAAGGCCCACGCACATTTTGCAGCACGCTCACCGTCGTCGGGGCGGCTGATTGGTGCCCCCCAGAAAGCGACGATGGCATCACCAATAAACTTATCAATCGTGCCACCATATTGAAGGACAACATTGCTCAGCATATCGAGATAGCGGTTGAGCAGCGTTGCAACCATTTCCGGTTCAATCGCATGAGAGAGCTTGGTGAAGCCTTCAAGGTCAGTGAATACAACGAAAATTTCGCGTTTTTCACCGTGGAGGGTCAAGCTGTCAGGGTTGCGAAGAATTTCTGCGGCGATGGCAGGGGGAAGAAATTTGCCGAGTGCGCCTTGGGCAAATTTACGCTGTTCAGCGCCCACCGCACGGGCGGCCGCACCCACCACGGTAAAGGCGAGCAGCCATCCGAGCATCCACCCAACCGACGGCAGCGAATTCGTATCAATCTGAATGGTTTGCAGATAAAATGGCATCGCAATCATCGTGCCGATTTGGGCAATGATCAATAACGCTACGATTACTGCACTGACGTTGAGCGTCGCAGTAATCGCGGCGGCGAATACTGCGATAATTGCCGACACCCAAATAACCCAATTTGGCACTGGCGAGGGAACACGACCATCAAGCTGCTGAGCAAGCATATGGGCGAAGATTTCTACCCCCCAAATCTCTTTGCCGGCGAGTGCAGTTTCAAAAAGATCGATGTCCTGTATGTGCCCACCGATTAGCACATATTTACCTGCGATCTGTTGCCGGAAGAGTTCTGTCGCCTCTGGGCTTTCAAATAGAGCATCCTCTGCAATCGTATCTATCGGGATTGATCCGAACACCGGGCGTTCGACGAACGCTGGCGAGACATATTGGATCGCGCCCTCATAATTTTTGAACGGCCCATCTTTTTTGTCCAGCATAGCGACGAATAGCCGCTCAGGAACCCCCGGACGCACCTTTGGCCACGTGCGCAGGACGTTGTCGTCATCAGGTTCGAGAATGATGTTGCCGAGTTTGACATTGCCAGGAGCGAGGCTTTTCTGGAAATTCTCGATAAATTCCTGCTGCCATGGCAGTATCTTGTCTTCGGCGATTTCCGAGGGCGCATAAGCAATGAATGTCGGCGTCTTCACGGTTTGAAAAGCCGCAACGATCTCAGGGTCTTCGGGTTGCGCCTGATCGATTAAAATATCGATCCCGATGGCTTTTGGTTTGAAGCTGTCGATCCGTTTGATTGCTTTGGCAAGAATCGCACGGTCAAGCGGAGAGCGCTTGCCGGTCGCGGCGAGCGTCTCATCATTATAGACGATCTGGACAATCCGATCATCTTGATCGCGGCGCGGCGCCATAGTCGCGATCTGAAGATCATAAAATGCGCGCTCTGCCTGAATGATGAGCGGAATCTGCCAACTGAAACGCGCCAGAAACACCGCGACAACAAGCAAAACTGCAGTGAGGATAATCCGCAATGCGCCTATCTTGCGGAGTGTAGTGGAGACGGTTCCAGTCAGTCTGGAGACGCGATTTTGATCAGTCATTCAGTCAGGCTTTCGGTGCAATTCAGCGTTGTGAGAGAAGTTTTCTGTCCCCGTCACCAACGATCGCAAAGCCCGACCAATAATAAGGATGTGAGGTATTGGCATCGTCCATTAGCACGACTTGGGCGTTCGCCATTGCATCGCCTACTGACGTTATGGTCGGCTGCCTAAATAACCCAGAAATCAAACGTTCGGTTGCTTTGAAATCATCGGGTGCTGGCCAGTGGCTCGCGACGATTGAGCGCCCACCGGCACCTACAAAGGCACGGACAAGCCCGTCAAGCGCACTGCCTCCGCCTGTGGTCACGCCTGCTTCCCGTGTCGCTGCAACGCTGGCTTTACCTGCTGTATCGCAAGCCGAAAGGATCACAAGATCGGCGTTAAGCCTCAGACCGTAAATTTCGTTGAAGGTTAGCAAGCCGTCGGAAGCGCCGCCGCCAAAGGAGGTTAGCAGGGCAGGGCGCGCTGGGCATTCTGGTTTTGGCGCAGCGACAAGTCCGTGCGTGGCAAAATGGATGATTCTAAAGTCGTTCAAATCCGTTCGTGCCATCACCGCAGCATCAGTAAACGCGGCCTCGGTTACCAAGGCTGATTTATCAGCGCCGACAATTGATTGAACTTCGCGTAATTCGGATGCGGAAATCGGCTTGTTCCATTCAGCGGCAGGCCAATTGCAATTGTCCGCCTCAGTTCCGGTTAACCCCCTAACGCTTGCGAAGCGGCTCGCGCTCCCAACGGGGGCGTTTTGACCAAAGCCAAGATATTCGCGGGTCGCCGTAGATGGTGGAGTGGCGCGCGCCTCTTTGAATGCCCGTGCCGATACGGCAGTGCTAATTGCACGGCCTCGTCCCAGCCAATCAACGCCCCTGAAATCAAACTGGTCAGCATCAGGTGCTGCGACACGTGCTTCGTAGGCATCAACGCCGCGCTGCGCTGTAACAAGTAAGTTGATTGGCAATCGCAGCATCGCACCATCAGGCTCAAAAATGAGGTGGCGTGAGGCTTCAACGCGGCCTGCAATCGGGCCAAAGAGATCGAGATAAAGCTTACGTGAAAGCTTAAGGTCAAACGGATAGCTGTTAAGCTGCCCGCCCTCATCCTTGATTATGGTATCACGCAATGCGTCGACGGTAGTTTCAAGCTGCGCCGATGTTATCGGAAGCCTGTAGCCCGTTGCGCCAGCGGCATCGACAAAAAGCGCGTAAACAGCGTTGCCGGTGACGCTTAGCTTGTAATAAGCTTCGCCCGCTTTCAGCGTATTTTTGAGATCAGCCAATGTCAGGTTGCTTGAGGCAATCGCCCGGTATTGCGGGAAGTCATTGAGCTTTGCCTGAACTCCCACTTGATCACGTTCTAACGTTGCGATCGTCGCGGAAATTGCTGCAATCGCCGCTTGGCTACTCGGCGATTGTGCGCCAGTAACGGACTGGTTGGCCAAGTCTATTCGCGCCTTTTCGATTTCGCGCGCAAGAGTACGCGCTTCACGGAAAAGGCGCGTTGCCTCGCCTGATCCTTCACTCAATTCACGCGATAGGATCGCTTGGGTATCAGCCACACCGGGGCGAACGAGTGTTTGACTGGCAAGGAAAAGATCATCGACCAACTCGGGTTTTTGGGCAATCTGGCTGGCAAGCAATGCGAAGTAAGGGCTAAGCAGATTGCCGATGCTGCCGGCCGAAGATGCGTTACCAGCCGAGCCGACCACAATCGAGCGATATTCGCGAAGCGCTTCGTCAGTCTTACCGCGCCGTGCAAGCAGAGAGGCTAGCCGCGCGCGTGCGCCGTTCAGCGCCACAGTTTGTGGATAGCGTGTTTCAAGCAGGCCAAGCGATTCGCGCATAGTCGTTTCGGCCGCCGCCGCGTCGCCCTCGCCTTCAAGTGCAAGCGCTTTTTCAGCCATTATCTGCGCGCGCAGGCGAATTGCAGAGGTGACACGCCCATCACGCACACCGACAACGTCCCTTAGTGCACGGTCAAGAACTTGCCGCCCTTCTCCAGGCTTCCCTGAAAGGCGCAGCAACGTTCCGCGAAGTTGGGCGGCTTGTGCATCGAGAAAAATACCACGCTCTTCGGGCGTAAGCGCGTTCGACTCGCTTGAGCCAAGCTGCCGTCCGCCAAGCGCACTACTATTAAGTTCTGCCGCGATTTCTGCGCTAATTTCAACCGCTGTGCCAAGCGGCTTTGCATCTCGTGAGATCGCACTGATAGGAACATCGAGAATTTTGAGAGCTTCGACGAATCGCTGCTGATTAAGCAAGTGCATCGCGCGAAAATTACGACGCAGCCGGAGTTGAATTGGATCAGAGGTTAGCTGCTGATCGGCTCTGCCAAATAGGGTGTCGGCTTCAGCAAACGAACCAAGGTTGGACTTTTGCAATGCCCGGTTAAGTACATATTCGCCCTGACGCCCTGCAGCGCCCTCTGAATCTGTAGTCCGCTGTTGGAGCGTTTCAAAAAACTCAGCGGCCTCTGCATAGTTGCCGCTGTTGTTGCGCCGATACCCTTCCGCGAGAGCCTGCACCGGATCAAGTGTGCCAGCTTGCACCCGTGCGAACGCAACGGGATCTTCAATTGATGTGGTCGCGATTGTCACTTTGCCCGGAATGGTGCGGTCTGCAATAATCGTGCGCAGCCCGAGCTTGAGCGCACTATCATATCCCGACAAACCTTCGGCGACCCACAGAATATTGCCTCTTGATTTGGCAAGAACCTTATAGCCAACGGGCGCATCAATAAGTTTGCATTGCTGCGCGCTGATCGCACCTAATTCATCCACAGTCTCACTGGCTGGCGGCGTTGCATTACAGTCTGCCTCAGATTTGCGCACTCCAGCCATCCGCGACAGCGACTCGGCGGGATTTCCGCGAAGCGCATATAGCTTGCCGATCGGGCGTGCTGCATCTCGGCAGACAATCGACCAAGCTCGATCAAATATTCCTGTGAATGCCGCGTCACGTGTGAGGCTCTGCACCTGACACACGCCGTCGTCACCAAGCCTAAAGCTATTCGCAACGCTTGGACGCTCGGTCTGCGCCATTACGGGGGCAGTCAGAAGCGCCGCGAATGCCGAGGCTAAAACAAAATTAAAACGAATCTTTCGCACTTCAAACATCCCCCGCGTAACATTCAGACGCTCGGCTAACATGACCGCCTGTTGCTTACCATCAAACTGGAATGCGACCCCTTACTAGTGTCTTAGACCAAAACAATCGCCACCAAAAGGCCTCATTATTCCGAGTCGCCCTTTTTCTAGCGCGAGACGGGCGCAAAAAAGTGCTGAATGTCATTCAAAACGCGAACTATTCTCGTCTCCAAACCGATACACCTGCTGCCTCAAGTCGCTCTGAACCAACTACGGGAACATATCTCTGCTCTCCTCCGGCGTTGGGGTCAAAAAATGCCGCATCTGTGCCATAGTTAAAGGCAAACCAGTGTTCACCAACGCGTCGAACGCGAACATCTTCTGACAGCGCAGTGGTTGTGATCCCTGCGGTCTTCGCAATTTGCACAATCACGCGCTCAAGAAGCGCTGCGTCTGGCCAGCACGCAAGATAATGCGCCTTATCATTGTTCGAGAACCACACTCCTTTGCCATTTTCTAAGCTGAGCAGCGGCGGGTTGATTGATTCGATATGTTCAAACCAGTGCGCAATGCTGAAGTCTGCGCCTCTTAATACGCATCCGTCTCTAAGCGATTCGACACGCGTGATTTTAATACCAAGCCAAGCCTGCAATGCGCCTGGCGGCAGCGCATCAGGAATTGAAAATTCTGAGGTTTTGCTGCCGGTGCGTGCGCCGATCAGGATTGGCCCTGCAAACGCCTCCAGTCGGTGAGCAAGGTCGGTGGCGACGATTGGCAGGCAAGGTATCACCACCATTTGATAACCAGCGAGTGAGGCGCTGGGCGCAATGATATCAACATCCAGCCCCAATTTGCGCAGCGCGCTATAATATTCAAATGCCAGCCGCAGCGCGCTAAACCCCTTGCCTTGCGGTTGGGCATCGGTGACCCAGTCGGCCTCATAAGCATAAATGAGTGCAACCGATTTGGGGGGCGAACCAACCGCTCCGATCATTTGAATGTCCGATGCTGCTACGCGCGCTTCGCCAGCGCCGATATCATCAACACGGTCAGGGCGAAGCAGCCCAGCGTGCATCTGTTCTTGTGCAATGGGTGCCTGTCGCCAGCGGAAATAAGAGACGAATTCAGCACCATGCGCCATTGCCTCAAGCGTCCATAGCCGCACCATGCCGGGCAGCGGGGCAGGGTTGTACCGCGCCCAATTCACAGGCCCCGGCTGCTGCTCCATCACTGCCCAACGCCCGTTTGAACAGCCGCGATAAAGATCATGATGAAATGCTGCGATATCGGGATGCCCTTGATGGGCGTAGTGCAGCTTTTCGGCTTCACTGAACCAGAACTGTTCTAAGAAACCCAGCGGATAACTATCCCAACTGGCGATATCGAGGTCGGCGCCGACCTCGTGATGATCAAACTGCGTGAAAAAGCCCATGAAATTATGAATGACGTCGCGGCCAGGCGACAAGGCTCTCAGGATATCAGTTTGCACCCGGTTGAACGACACAACTTGATCGGAGGAGAAGCGACGGAAGGCAAGGACGTGCGCCGGGTTCGGTTCAGTGACGGTCAAATTAGGCAATTCGACTTCATCGAACGCACGATATTCCTGACTCCAAAAGACATTGCCCCACGCGCTATTGAGTGCCGCGATTGAGTCATAACGTTTTGCAAGCCAAAGCCGGAATGCGAGCTTCGCTGCTTCCGAATAGCTGACTGCGGTATCGTGACAGCCATATTCATTGTCAGTCTGCCAAGCGACAATCGCAGGGTGGTTACCGTAGCGCTCAGCGATCGCTTTGGTGATGCGCGCACTTTCATCGCGGTAGCCCAAATGACTGAAACAATAATGGCGCCGCGATCCAAATTTGCGCGGGTTGCCACCTACATCGACCGCGATCATATCGGGCATAATGTCAACGATCCATTTGGGCGGGGTCGCGGTGGGCGTTCCCAGAATGACGCCAAGCCCTGCGGAGTGAAGTGTTTCGACTGCGCGGTCGAGCCAATCCCATTCAAACCGCCCGCATTCGGGTTCAATTCGGCTCCACGCAAATTCGCCGATCCGAACGCACGACAAACCCATCTCGACCATGCGCCGCGCATCATTGGCCCACCATGCTTTAGGCCATTGTTCGG
>JAYTMV010000072.1:0-7417 GCA_043728175.1 Sphingomonadales bacterium | reverse complement strand
GCGGCGGTGACGATGACACTTGTGTCGTTCTTCAGAGCAGGCACAAACACGCCTGAAAAACAGGCCGAGATCAGCATCATCCGCCGGTTGATGCCAAGGCCGCCCAACATCTTTGCCAGCCGTTTGGGGCTAATCAGGCCGTAACCTTCCTCACCGTCGCGGTAGACGAGGCCGACCTCAGCGGTGCCGTGACTGGTGGCGTAGAGGATCAGGACATCCTCTTTCACATCCATTTTGGCGGCAACGGCGGCAAGTGCTGTGGCCAAGTTAGTGGGGGACCCTTGCGGGGCGAGGCTTTGTGCGCCTGTGGCCAGTGTAATGCTGCGCCCGGTAGCCCCGTAACGGCGCGCAAGGACTTTCGCGGCCTCGCTGGCCTCGCGACCGAACACCGGATCACCGTCAAGCCCGATGGAAACGACATAAGCGTCAATCACGCCGGGGCGCTGGGCTGCGAGGCCTGCGATCGCTGCGGACAGCTTCTTATGCTGATCAAGATGCCACGCTGCATCACGCTTTTGCTCAACCGACCAGCCATTGTTTGCAGCGATTGTATTGTTATCCGCGACTTGCCCAACAGCCGATGCCGACAGGAATAGCGCCTGTGCAACGGCAAGACTGGTTAGCATTTTCCCCACATGCGAGTCCTTAAAACTGGTCTCTATCGCACCACGCTTTGCCCAAAGCGTCAAGAGGCGTTGCCGTCGCGGCAATATCGCGGCATGAGCGTATTGAACATCCAAATGAGAGGGACGCGCTATGAAACTTGCCAGCCTAAAGGGAGGCCGTGATGGCCGTCTGGTCGTGGTGTCGGACGATCTCGCTTACTTCGCTTACGCCGGACATATCGCGACGACACTCCAAGATGTGCTTGATAATTGGGAGACTCTCGCGCCCCGGCTAGAGCTGCTGGCGACTGATTTGGGCCACGGCGTGATCCCGCGCGAACGCTTTCATGAACGTGACGCCGCATCGCCCTTGCCGCGCGCGTATCAGTGGGCCGATGGTTCCGCTTACGTGAACCATGTCGCCCTTGTCCGCCAAGCGCGCGGGGCGGAAATGCCCGACAGTTTCTGGCATGATCCGCTGATGTACCAAGGCGGGTCTGATGCGTTCCTCGGGCCGCGCGATGCGATTCCGCTCGCCGATGAAAGCTGGGGCTGCGACATGGAGGCAGAAGTGGTTGTTGTGACAGGTGATGTACCGCAGGGCGCGAGCCGCGATGACGCGCTGGCGTGCGTGCGGCTGGTTGGCCTTACTAATGACGTATCGCTTCGCAACCTGATCCCCGGCGAACTTGCCAAGGGTTTCGGCTTTTTTCAATCGAAACCAGCGAGCGCCTTTTCGCCCGTGTTTGTCACGCCTGACAGCCTTGGTGATCGCTGGGTGGACGGGAAACTCCACGGCGCACTGTGCGTTGATTTTAACGGAGCGCCGCTTGGCAGGGCGGATGCAGGCGTTGATATGACCTTTGATTTTGGACAGTTGATCGCCCACGCCGCAAAATCACGCAGCCTGGGTGCTGGTACAATTATCGGCTCAGGCACTGTCTCAAATCGCGGTGCTGACGGCGGGCCGGGCAAACCGATCAGTGAAGGCGGGCTTGGTTATAGCTGCCTTGCCGAAGTGCGCACGGTTGAAACGATCAACGGTGGCGCAGCGGTGACACCGTTCATGAAGACAGGCGATACCGTCCGCATCTGGATGGAGGATGCCAAGCACCACCCGATTTTCGGGGTGATTGAACAGCGGGTTGTGGGCTAAACATGCGTTGGCTTGCCGCCGCCGCATTATTGGTAGCGTCGACGGCAGACGCAACGCCTGCAACCGACCGTGCCGCACTGCTTGCGCTCCAGGCAACCGATTTGCGTGTAGCAAGCATTGCGCACCAGCTTTCGACCGCAAATATTGCAATTTGTCCCAACCAGACGCCGCAGCTTGGCTTTTCGCTCCACGCGCTTGCGCAATATGGCG
Source organism: Sphingomonadales bacterium (assembly GCA_043728175.1). GTDB lineage: Bacteria > Pseudomonadota > Alphaproteobacteria > Sphingomonadales > Sphingomonadaceae > Aquisediminimonas. The sequence goes on along the minus strand of JAYTMV010000072.1, from coordinate 5,446 downwards.
GAACATTCCGCGCGGCGGCCAAAATGACCTTCGGGCTTGGCGATGATCCGACGATTCTTGCGATTGTACCGGGGGGCGCCGCTGATGTTGCGGGGCTTGCTGTTGGCGATGCGCTAATTGGCGTTGGCGCGACGCGGCTTGGCACACCGACGGCGTCTGTAAAGCAAAGTTATGATCTTGTTCGTGAGGCTGAGACTGCGCTTGATAACGGCCCCAAGACACGACCATTCAAAATCACCGTCCGGCGCAGCGGGGCTGAACAGGCGATCACGATCAATCCCAAGCCCGGCTGCGCCTCACGCGTTGTGGTTGAACCTGGCGGTAAACTGAATGCCTACGCCGATGGCACTTATGTCAAGCTGACCAGCGGTGTTGCTGAATATGCCGCCGATGACGGCGAATTGGCGGCAATCGTTGCGCATGAAATGGCGCATAATATCCTCGCCCATCAGGCGCGGCTTGACGCAAATGGCCGCAGCCGTGCCAACATCCTTGAAACCGAAATTGAGGCCGACACGTTCAGCGTGCGTTTGCTTGCAGGCGCAGGCTTTGATCCGCGCGTTGCGGCGCGGTTCTGGGCGCGTTTTGGTAAGAAGACTGGCGCTGGACTCTTCTCCGACGGAAGCCACCTGCGCACCAAGGCGCGGGTCGCGCTGTTAGAGCAGGAAGCCGCAAAGCTTTCGACGAACGACAGCCCACCTGCGCAATAATCTTTCAAACCCCCGTTTACACCGAAGATTTCGGCGCTAGTCTGCGCTTCAATTCAAGCCGGATCACCGGCTGTGTCAATTTACGGGAGTGTAGTACGCATATGGCTACTCAGGCAGCACCAGCATCAGGTTTTGATGATAAGACATTTCTCGGCCATCCGCGAGGGCTTTTCGTCCTGTTTTTTGCCGAGATGTGGGAGCGCTTTTCCTACTACGGGATGCGCGCGCTGCTGATCTTTTATCTAACTAAGCACTGGCTGTTTTCCGATGAAAAAGCGAGTGTGATCTACGGCGCGTACACTGCACTTGTGTATATCACCCCGGTCATCGGCGGCTATCTGGCCGACCGCTATTTGGGACAGCGCAAGGCGGTGCTGTTCGGCGCAGTAATGCTGACCTTTGGCCATTTCTTGATGGGCATTGAAGGCGATGGCGGCACAGATAGTGCTGCTCTCAATATATTCTGGTTGGCACTTGCGTTTATTATCGTTGGTTCGGGCTTCCTTAAGGCCAACATCTCAGTGATTGTCGGTCAGCTTTACCCACGCACTGACGTTCGGCGCGACGGGGCTTACACGATTTTTTATGTCGGGATTAACCTTGGCGCAGCAGGCGTAGGTATGTTGCTCGGGCTGTTGGTCTTCATCTGGGGCAAGCCGCTGTTGATGGGTAAGGGAGAATCGCCTGATCCGGTGCGGCTCACGCAGTCGGTTGCCGGACTTAAGTTTGAATGGTTGATTTACCTCATCGGTGTGGCAGCGGTTGGCGTCATCTGGATGATGATCCAGTATCAGGAGGTGGTCGGCACCATCCTTGGCATTTCGGGTGCGATCCTGGTTGGCTATGTGCTCTGGACAGCGGTGGTCAAGCTTGCGCCCGAAGACAGAGACCGTATTTTTGCAGCGCTCTTCCTCATTCTTGGGTCAATTCTGTTTTGGGCGCTGTTTGAACAGGCTGGCTCATCACTCAACCTTTACACCGATCGTTATGTTGATCGGCAGGGCGTTCCTGCCTCAGTGTTCCAGTCAATCAATGCGATCTATATCGTGTTGCTCGGCCCGATTTTTGCCGCAGTCTGGGTGTGGCTTGGCCGCAAGGGGCTTGAGCCATCGGCCCCGGCAAAGTTCGGCTTGGCCCTCGTTCAGCTTGGTGCTGGATTCCTTGTGCTGGTGGCTGGCGCTTCAAACGGGGTGGCAACGCCTGTGCTGTTTATCTTCCTAATCTATCTGCTCCACACAACGGGTGAGCTTTGCCTTTCGCCGGTTGGGCTGTCTGCAATGAACCGGCTTTCGCCCGCGCACATGGCGAGCCTGATCATGGGCACTTGGTTCTTTGCCTCAGCAACGGGGAATTTCGCCGCAGGGTTGATCGCGGCCGCAACGGGTTCTGAAAGTGCGAGCGGGGAGGCCGCGAGCCAACAGACGGTGCTTGATGTCTATTCAAGCATCGGCTGGATCGCGATTGCTGTTGGCGTTGGCGTGTTTGTCATATCACCGCTTATCAAGAAACTGATGCACCTTAATACGCTTAAAGATGTTGATGCAGGGGTAACACACTGATGCGTTTGGTAGCATATATGATGACTGCGGCGTTTGTGACCGCAGCTCTTTCATCACAGGTTGAAGCAAAAAAAGACAAGGACAAGGATAAAGACAAATCATCCGAAGCGATGTCGAAGCCTGCGGGGCCGCTCAACAAAGACCCTTACCCTTCAACCTACCGCGCGTATGGCGGGGTTGAAACGCTGATCACTGGCGTCACCATTTATGATGGCGAAGGCGGACGTATCGAAAACGGCTCAGTGCTGTTCCGCGAAGGCAAGATTGTCGAGGTTAGCGCGAGGGTTGACGCCCCCTCTGGCGCAACGGTTATCAACGGCGCTGGCAAATGGGTAACGCCGGGGATCATCGACGTTCACAGTCATCTCGGCGATTATCCTTCGCCCGGCGTTGATGCGCATTCGGACGGAAATGAAGTCACCGGCCCCGTTCGTCCCGAAGTATGGGCCGAACATAGCGTCTGGCCGCAAGACCCCGGTTTTGCGCGTGCGCTGGCCAATGGCGGGGTGACGGCGCTTCAGATTCTGCCCGGTTCGGCGAACCTGTTTGGCGGTCGATCAGTGACGCTCAAAAATGTTTATGCGCGCACGGTTCAGGGGATGAAATTCCCCGGCGCACCATACGGCCTTAAAATGGCATGCGGTGAAAATCCCAAGCGCGTTTACGGCAGCCGCAACCAAATGCCGCAGACACGCATGGGCAATATGGCGGTCAACCGCCAGACTTGGGCCAAGGCGGTTGAATACCGGAAAAAGGCCGAAAAAGCCGATACCCCGCGCGATCTTGCGATGGAAACGCTCGCCGGGGTTCTTGCGGGTGAAATCCTTGTCCATAATCACTGCTACCGCGCTGATGAAATGGCGCTGGTCATGGATATGGCGAAGGAATTCGGTTACAAGGTGTCCACATTCCACCACGCGGTCGAAAGCTACAAGATCGCTGATTTGCTGAAAGCGAATGATGTCTGTTCGGCGATGTGGGCCGATTGGTGGGGGTTCAAGATGGAATCCTATGACGCCGTCAATGAGAACATCCCGATGGTTCACAATGCGGGTGCCTGCGCGATTGTCCATTCGGATGATGCCAACGGCATTCAGAGGCTTAATCAGGAGGCGGCCAAGGCACTTGCCGACGGTCGGCGGATGGGAATTAACGTCTCTGATGAGGTCGCATGGACATGGCTCAGCTATAATCCGGCCAAGGCGCTCGGAATATCTGACAAGACGGGCAGCCTCAAGCCCGGCAAAATGGCCGATGTCGTTCTCTGGAATGGCAACCCGCTCTCGGTGTACACCCGGCCTGAAAAAGTCTGGATTGACGGCGCGCTGATGTACGATGCCAATGATCCCAAACGCCGTCCGGTCAGTGATTTTGAGCTTGGCCAGCCCGGCGAAGGAGACACGAAATGAGGGCGCTTCTGGTTGCCTTGCTGGCCTGTGCCGCCACCCCCGCACTCGCCCAAACCGTTGCGATTACTGGCGGTAAGGTCGTAATCGGCGATGGCTCCGCCCCGATTGAGGGTGGCACGGTTGTGTTCACAAACGGCCGCGTCGTTGCGGCTGGGCGCGGTGTGGCTGTGCCCGCTGGCGCAACGGTGATCGACGCGCGCGGCAAATGGGTGACGCCGGGGATCGTCGCTGGCTTTAGTCGACTCGGCCTTGCTGGCGTTGATGCGGTTGATCCGAGCAATGATACCTCGGCGAATAAATCAATGTTCAATGCAGCGCTTGATGTTGCGCCTGCGGTTAACCCGACGGTCGCCGCCATCGCGGTCAACCGTGCAGCGGGGGTTACGCGTGCGATCGTTTCACCAGCAGCAGGTGACGCAATATTTGCCGGGCAGGGTGCTGTGATTGACACCGGCAGCGATGTTTCGCCCGTAACCAAAGCCAAGGCATTTCAGTTCGTTGAATTTGGCGAAGCAGGTGCACGGCGCGCAGGCGGCGCGCGGACGGCGCTCTATCTCAACTTCCGTAATGCCTTGGCTGAGGCGAGCGATGCAGCACGGGGTGTGTTCCGCGATGATGCTTTGCTCAAACGCGCCGATGCGCAGGCGCTGATCCCGGTTGCGAACGGGCAAACACGGCTGCTGATCCATGTCGAAAGCGCGACTGATATTCTCGCGGTGCTTGATCTCAAACGCGATTATCCGCTGCTCAATGTCGTGCTTGTTGGCGTGACTGAAGGCTGGCGTGTTGCAGGGCAAATCTCGGCGGCGAAGGTGTCAGTGATTGCGTCGGCGCTCAATGATTTGCCTGACTCGTTTGAGCAGATTGCTGCGACGCAGTCGAATATCGGACGAATGAAGGCAGTAGGCGTTAACCTCGCCATCGGCATGATTGATGATAATGATGAGCGGCAGGCGCAGCTTAGTATGCAATATGCGGGCAATTTGGTGGCGCTTAACAAAGTGCCGGGTGCGACAGGGCTAAGCTGGAATGATGCGTTCGCTGCGATCACATCAAAGCCTGCCGAAGTGATTGGCATGGGCGCCGAAATCGGCTCGCTCCGTGCGGGGCGTCGCGGCGATGTCGTTATCTGGGACGGCGATCCGCTTGAGGTGACGTCGGCAGTCGAGAAGGTCTGGATTGACGGCATCGCCCAGCCGCTTGAAACCCGCCAGACGCGCCTCCGCGCCCGCTATGCCACACCGCAGGAGGGCGCTTTGCCAAAGGCGTTTGACCGTTAGGGAGGATTTGCAATGCCCCAACTGATCATGGCGCTGTCAGTATTTGTCGGCACGCATTTTCTGATGTCACACCCGCTGCGCGCAAAGATGGCAGGCACCCTTGGCGCTAAGGGTTTCCAGATCGTTTATTCAGTCATCTCACTCGCGACCTTCGTTGTGGCGCTGATGATTTACCGAGAGGTACCCGACGGCGCGCCTCTCTGGGCGGTTGGTAACGGGTTATGGGCGGTAGCAACTTTGCTCATGCTCGTCGGGTCAATCCTGTTCGCCGGATCAATCGTTGGCAATCCCGCGCTGCCAGCGCCGGGTGCAGCGGCACTTACCAAGGCAAGCCCGAGCGGCGCACTCGCGATTACGCGCCACCCGATGATGTGGGGTTTTGCTAGTTGGGCGCTGTGTCATTTGCTCGTCAGCCCTCAGCCAAAGATGATCGCGCTCTCCGTCGCGCTTGGTTTTCTCGCGATTGCGGGTTCAGCCGGACAAGATCG